>JAISLZ010000060.1 GCA_031277015.1 Eubacteriales Family XIII. Incertae Sedis bacterium
AGCAAGGGTCTATGGAGGAGCTTTGAGCAGCTGAATATGGAGACGGCCCGCTGGGTGCATTGGCATAACACGAAATGCATCTCTGAATACAATGATTGGAACACGCCTGTCGAGATCGAAGAACTATGGTATAGTAACGGTATCGATGCCCGTAAGGGCTCATCAAAAATGGGGAAGTAAAACTGTCCACGGAACCCAGGGCGGTTCAACGATATAATAAAATCACAAAAATCTGAACTGCACAAACATTTGCAGGCAAGCGACATTACACCTGAAATATTGCCATCCGAACTGCGTTTCATCATCATTGACAGAAGAATCGTATGGTATGGCGAAGTCAATTATTTCGGGAAGAACATCGGCGATGAAACGTGCCTGCGCATCGACAACCAAGAAGTCGCGGAAGAACTGCTTGAATTTGTGCAGGGTAGTGTATAGTATGAATATATAGTAGAAGCGAAACGCGAAATCGCAGAGAGATTGATGGGGTAAGGGAATGGAACAGATCGATTCGGTTATATCTTCGGTGAACGGCTGGCTATGGGGGCCATGGCTTTTGATACTGCTCGTCGGAACCCATGTCTATATGACAGTGCGAACGGGATTTATACAGCGGTGGATCGGCGTAGGCATACGGCTTTCTGTCACGAAAGATACGGATAGCGAGGGCGATGTGTCGCAGTTTGGTGCACTCTCCACCGCGCTCGCCGCGACCATAGGGACCGGCAACATCGTAGGGGTAGGCACGGCCATAACGCTCGGCGGGCCCGGCGCGGTGATGTGGATGTGGCTTACCGGGGTATTCGGTATAGCGACGAAGTACGCGGAATGCCTTATCGGTGTCAAGTACCGCGTGAAGGACGCAAAAGGGGAGATGCTAGGGGGCGCCATGTACGCGCTCGAGCGTGGGCTCAATCTCCGTTGGCTAGGCGTCTTATTCGCGGCGCTCGCAGCCTTCGCGTCTTTCGGCATCGGGAATGGGGTTCAGGCTAACGCGACGGCCGAGATACTCAAAGCCAACATCAATCTGCCGGAATGGGTGACCGGCATTGTCCTCGTGGTATTGATAGGGCTCGTACTGCTCGGTGGCATCAAGGCCATCGCGAGCGTCTGTGAGCGTATGGTGCCGTTCATGGCCGTGCTCTATATCGTGGGCTGCACTATTATACTGATAATGAACCGCCATTTCCTGTGGGAATCCGTGCAGCTCATCGTGGCCGACGCTTTCTCGCCTGAAGCGGCTGGCGGCGGTTTTGCGGGGACGGCACTGATGATGTCCATGCGCTACGGCGCTGCGCGCGGCCTGTTCTCGAACGAATCAGGCATGGGCTCGGCTCCCATCGTGGCGGCGGCGGCGAGGACGCGCAATCCCGTGCGCCAGGCCCTCGTCTCGGCCACGGGTACATTTTGGGACACGGTCGTCATATGTCTGATGACCGGGCTCGTGCTCGTCAGCACGATACTGAAATTTGGCCTGACTCCCGAGTCGATACCCGAAACCAGCAACCTGACGACGATAGCGTTCGGCCAAATGGGGGTATTCGGCTCCATTATACTCGTCTTAGGGATCGTCACGTTCGCCTCGTCCACGATACTCGGATGGAACTACTACGGCGACCGATGCATCGACTATCTGTTCGGGCAGCGCGGCCGCCTGCCGTACCGCATCGTATACATCGCGTTTCTCTTTCTTGGCGCCACCGTCTCGCTGGACATCATGTGGAATCTCGCGGACGCGCTGAACGCTCTGATGGTGCTCCCGAACATCGTCGCCGTGCTGTTGCTGTCCGGCGTGATAACGAAAGACACGAGATTCTATTTGTCCGGGGACAATCTGAAACTGCCGGATGAGACGCCAATACCGTCCATCTCCGAAATGAGGAAGCGCTGATCAATTCATCTTTACCATAGAAGTTATAGAGTTTGATGTAAACGACCGTAAAAACAAATGGTGGTATTTAACGTGAAACAACCTATGAAAAGCGAAATTATAATATACCAAACCAATTCAAATGGAAAGTTCGCGCGAAGTGTCACGGGAGATAACTTTTTACAATCTCGATAAGATTATCTCTCGCGGCTATCGCGTCAATTCCAAGGCGGTAACGCCAGCGGGGTACGACATAAGAGCGGTTTAGACACCGGTCGCAATACGCTTGGCTTCTTCGTATAGCTTGCGTTCCTCGTCAGTTTTGGGTTCTAGCACGATGCCGTGCGGTACTGCGCGGTTGTCTTTGACATATACATAGGTGAAGTAGCCGTCAACAATATATTCATCAGAAAGGCTATTCATCACCTTGACATAAGCGACGAGGCTTGTTTTACCTGCGTATACAATACGGCTCGTATAACGTACGAGTTGTCCCTTTGGTACGGGCTTTCTAAATAATAGGCTATTGATACGTAAGCAAACGATATCGGTACTTTGCACCGCGTCGCATGCCGCGATAAGTCCCGATTCGACCATCCATTCGACACCGCGTCCTGCATACAATGTCCCGTGGTGGTTTAGGTCTTCGCTTTTAACGAAATGGCGAGTAGATAATTCTTTAATTCTCATCGTAATCCCATTCTCCTTAATAATTACGCAGCATTTTCGAGGGAAAAAACCTTGTAGTAATTATACCACCGTATATTAGTTTCCTATGATGAATAAATTTCATCATGAATGCACATTTAATAATATGAGGATTCGGGTTTTGGCATGCAGGCGCTGTTCACCAGAAGATGCGACGTCGTCCCGCGTGATCTCTACATGGTTACCCTTTCATTGCGGGAGGACGCCTTGTAGTATCGGTTATGTCGCCTTAGCAACAAAGAAAAAACTCATTTTCTCTGTTCTGTTGAATTACAGTTTACGGTGCTAGGGTCAGAAGCGTCCTCCGTGTCTCCATATTATCGCAGGAACATTAAACAAACCCTAAAAACGTGAATGATTTGCAAGACGCATTCTGTTATCATATTAATAGGATGGTACTATGATAACGCAAGTGGCTCGGGACGGCAGATGCCGAGCAGAGGGAATTAAACGAAAGGTGTGAGGCGATAGGCGTGTCGGATAAGTCAGTTCGGAACCGCGGCGGGAGGCCGGGCAGGGAATATACCCCGGAGGAGCGCCGGGCTATCGAGCGACGCAGGCGCGTGGAGCGCGAGCGCAGGCGGCGTAGGAATCGTTCGGCCGTCGCGGTCCTAGTCGTATTTGCCGTCGGTATAGCTGTCCTGTGTGCCTGGTATTTCGGCTCAGTAAAGCCGAACGACAACTACGACGCGCAGATGATAATAGGCGCAGAGAGTTTCCATGCCGGCAAGTACAGGAAGGCTGAAGACGCTTTTATGAAAGCGCTCGCCAAAAGACCGAACGATCCCGACGCGATGGTGGCGATGTCGGACACCTATGCCGCCGAGAAAAGATACGAGGACGCTATACGCGGCATGAAAGCATTGCAGGGCATAGACGATACCGACACACGCGCATACGAACGCATCATCGAATGGAGCGTGGAAGGCACGAAGGACATGGCGACCGCCAACGATCAGATCGCCGCCGCCTACGGGAAGCAGCTCGCACTGAACAGCGAACTGATACGGCCCGCTCCGACATTTGACCCGTCACCGGGTGATTACGAGGAATCCACGGATATATCGATGAATGCCGATCCGGGGCTCACGATATATTATAGCGCCGATGGTTCCGTGCCGACGCCGCAGGATGGTGAGGAATACAAGAAAAAAATAAGTCTTAAGAACAACCGTGAGGTGGTTTATACGGCCGCATCTTACGATGAGCACGGCCTCATGAGTTGGCCCTCCTCGGCGAAGTACAGCCTCCATGTCAAGTATGGAGTGGACGCGCCCGCCGCGCAGTATCTCGGCCTCTCCGCCGCGGTGATCATGTACGATGTGGGTCCACTCTATTACAAGGCCCATGACGAGAAGGGGTATCAATATCATGACGAGAGCGAGAAGTGCTACTATATATTCTCGGGCGAAGATTTCATGATAGAAAAAACTGCCACCGATGGAGCGGTGGAGATGTCCGCGATGGATCCCGAGACTGAACCTTTGCCTCCGGGAGCCAGATGTGTAGCCATATCCATGAAGGCTGGCGATTACATCATAGGTATGGACGGCGATATCAATGCGTATGATTTCATGACGGGCATAAGCGTCAAGGAATATGACATAGACAGGTCGGAGGCCGACAGCAAATATCACCTCATATACGAGGATGCCAGCGCGCGCTACGATATCACTCTGAATGACAAGGAGACCATCACGGTTAAGAGTGTCCTCGTGGTATATGCCAAATGACGTCAGTGACCCGGAGGGGCGAGTGACGATTTATATATAGTAAAAACAGTGTGGCAGTTTTATTTTATTAAAAAGGAGAGGAACGGAGCATGACGAAAGAAAAGGGCGCGTACTACATCACGACGCCGATATATTATCCGAGCGCGAATCTGCATGTGGGGCACACCTACTGTACGGTCATGGCCGACGCCATGGCGCGGTTCAAAAGATTGCAGGGTTACGACGTCATGTTCCTCACGGGCACGGACGAGCATGGGCAGAAGATACAGCAGATCGCTGAGGCGGCCGGGGTGACGCCGCAGGAGTACGTGGATCGCGTCGTCGCGGGCATCCGGGAGCTCTGGGCTGTGATGGAGATCAGCTACGACGATTTCATCCGCACGACCGAGGACAGGCACAAGCTGCGCGTGCAGGAGATTTTTCGGAAGATATACGAGGCGGGCGACATATACCGCGGTGTTTACGAGGGCTGGTACTGCACGCCGTGCGAATCGTTCTGGACGGACACGCAGCTGCGGAAGAACAAGTGCCCGGACTGCGGGCGCGATGTGGTGAGGGCGAAGGAGGACGCGTATTTCTTCAAGCTCTCGGCGTACGCGGACAGGCTGCTCGCGCTCTTTGACGAGCATCCCCAGTTCCTTGAGCCGGAGACGCGCCGCAACGAGATGACGCAGTTCATCAGACAGGGACTCGAGGATCTGTGCATATCGCGCTCGTCGTTCAACTGGGGCATCGAGGTCCCGATAGAGGATGGGCAGGTGATCTACGTGTGGCTCGACGCGCTGTCGAATTATATCACGGCGCTCGGCTGGCCGGAGCTGGGGGCTGGCGCTGCGGGTGCCGCGGGCGCCACGGATGTCAAGGAAAATCATGATAAATATGATAGATATTGGCCAGCAGATGTACATCTCGTCGGCAAAGAGATCGTGAGGTTTCATTCCATCATCTGGCCGGCCATGCTCATGTCGCTCGGCTATCCGCTGCCCAAGAAGGTGCTCGGCCACGGCTGGCTGCTTCTCGACGGGGGCAAGCTGTCCAAGTCGAAGCTCGCCGAGGGCGGTCAGGGCGCTAAGAGCCGCAACATAGTCGATCCCGTGGAGCTGATAGAGCGGTACGGGGTGGACGCGCTGAAGTATTTCCTGCTGCGCGAGTACACCTTCGGGCAGGACGGGCAGTTCACGACGGAGGCCATGCTGAAGCGCGTCAACGGCGACCTCGCCAACGACCTCGGCAATCTGCTGTCGCGGGCAACGGGCATGAACGACAAGTATTTCGGTGGGGCCATAGGGCGGCCGGACGCGATCTTCCCGGACGGGCCACTGGCGTCCGCCGGCGCGATCCCGGACGCGGCAGCGATAGAGGACAGGGAGCTGATTTCCCTCGCCCTAGGCACGGCGACTAAGGTCGAGGATCACATGGACAGGTTTGAGTTCAACCACGCACTCGAATCGATATGGGAGCTCGTGTCGCGCAGCAACAAATACATCGACGAGACCGAGCCGTGGGTGCTGGCCAAAGACGAGGATGGCCGGGAGCGTTTGGGCCAAGTGCTGTACACCATCTCGGAGTCGCTGCGTGTGGTATCGATCCTCATCCAGCCATTCCTCGTCAGTTCATCGACGAAGATAAGGGAGCAGCTCGGGCTCGGCGGCGAAACTTTGAGATGGGAAGACTCGCAGATATTCGGCGCGGAGAAGACTTTCCGCACGTCGAAGGGCGAGAGCCTTTTCCCGCGCATTGATATAGAGAAGGAACTTGCCGCGATAGATGAGATGTGACCACATGAAGCGCAGTAATCCGAAAGGGAAAATATGGTAATGCTGTTCGATTCGCACGCTCATATCAATAATGAGCGTTATGACGAAGCCGGGCGGGCCGAGGTGGTCAGGGCCATCGAGGCGTCGGACGTAGGGTATGTCGTGGATATAGGGTTCGATGTCGCGAGCTCGAAGCTGGCGGCGGCGCACGCGGCGGCGTATCCGTGGTGCTACGCGGCTGTCGGGGTGCATCCGGGCGAAGTGTCGTCCATGGCGGATAGTGATATTGACGAGCTGCACGCTCTCGCCGTCGGAGATGCGCGGGATTGGGCGAAGGAAACACTGACCGAAGATACGCCTCCGGGGACGCCTGCGGCGAAGGGCAAGGTCGTCGCGATAGGGGAAATCGGGCTCGACTACCACTATGACGATGGGCCGCCCGCGGAGAAGCAGAGATACTGGTTCGAGCGGCAGTTAGCTCTTGGTCTGGAACTGGGTATGCCGATCACCGTGCATGACCGTGAGAGCGGCGGCGAGACGCTGGAGATACTGGAGCAGAGCGGGGCTTTTGCGGCGTCTCGCACGTCCGCGTTCCCGCGGGGGTTGCGTGCGGAAGCGGCGGCGGACGGCTTCCCCGACGCGCGTGTGCTCCTGCACTGTTTCAGCGGGAACGCGGATGAGGCGCTCGCGGCCATCCGGCTCGGGGCGTGGATTTCGGTGGCGGGCCCCGTCACGTTCAAGAACAACGCGAAGACGCAGGAGGTCGCGAGCGCCGCTCCGCTCTCTCGTCTCCTCATCGAAACCGACTCCCCGTATCTGACTCCCGCGCCGCACAGAGGCAAGCCGAACATGCCGCCCTACGTGGAGTTCACTGCGCGTAGGATAGCGGAGTTGCGCGGGATATCTTACGAAGAACTGGCCGCCGCGACTACGGAGAACGCAAAACGGTTCTATGGGATTGCTTGAAACAGTACGCGAGAAGATAGAGAGCGAAAACCTCATACCGCGCGGCGGCCATGTCGTCGTCGGTTTTTCCGGCGGCCCCGACTCCACATGCCTATTTCACATCCTTCTGACACTCAGGAACGAGCTCGGCTACACCATGTCGGCCGTCCATATCAACCACGGCCTGCGCAGGATCGAGTCCGACGAGGATCAATGGTACGTGGAGTCGTTGTGCGAGGAAATGGGCATACCCCTGATTTCCAAGACATACGACGTGGCTCGTATAGCGAAGAAGAATGGCCAGTCCCTTGAGGAAGCGGGCCGTGAAGTGCGTTACGAGACTTTCAAGGAAGCTTCGGATCGCGCGGCCGCGAAGCGCGGCCTTGGCCTGTCCATGGTATGCGTGGCCCTCGCGCACAACAGCGGCGACCTCTCTGAGACCGTGCTCATGCGCGTTATCAGGGGTACGGGGATAGGTGGCCTCGCGGCTATTGGCGCAATACGCGAAGGCGAAGGAGGATACCGCATAGTGAGGCCTCTAATCGACGTGCCTAGGGAGGACATCGAGAAATACTGCGCCTTAGAAGGCCTGGAGCCATGCATAGACAGCACGAACGGGCAGCCCGATTACCTCCGTAACAGCATCAGGCTCGAGCTCCTGCCCACACTGCGGCAACAATACAACCCATCCATAGACGACGCCCTCGCTAGGCTCAGTCGCTCCGCCGCCGAGAGCCGAGACTACTTCGATTCGCTCGTCAGAGATATCATGGAGCGGGAATGTGAGTTTACGGAAGCGGGCGGAGCGGAGTTCCCACTGGACACGCTTAGATCCATGCACCCAGCCATCCGGCACAGGCTCGTCGTCGCCATCTTCGCGGGTATAGGGCTGACGCAGGACATAGGCGCGGCTCATATCGCTGCGGCTGACGGGCTCATAGATCGCGGGAAAACGGGCAAACGCACCGACTTTCCCGATGGCTACAGGCTTGCCATATCCTACGAAAAGGTGGTGTTCATGGCGCCGGTGGACGAGGCTGTTAATAGCCCCGCGGATGGCTATGAGGATCGCTCATTCGCGGTAGCCATAGCCGATATAGGTAAGCATACGGAAAAAACAGTGATATTCAGGGACTCGGCCATGCCCATAGAAGCGGAGGCGCTGGACTATGACGGCGCGATGAAGAGCGAAGGCCCGTCTCTCGTTCTCGACTACGATGCGCTGTTGTCGACCGCCGTGATACTCCAGTTGCGTGCGAATGCGCGCGGCGACAGGATATGCCTTCCCGGAATGGACGGATCGAAGAAGCTCCAGGACATATTCGTCGACGCCAAGGTCCCGAGGGAAAAGCGGCGCGCCATACTGGTCGTCGCCACGGAGGACGAGGTACTCTGGATACCCGGTCTCAGGCGCACACGCCTCTACGCCCCGCATCCGGGGACCAAACGCGTACTCCTGCTCTGTCCTGAGAGCATTCTACCCCCGTACGCCTGATTTAACCTCTCAGGCTTTTCATTTGGCGACGTGGGATATTTCAGCCCGAGATTAAGGGCGCCTGTCTGCCACGTTGTTCTTCGAAAGTACGTCGTCAAAGCTTTCTTCCCTGATATAATAGAGATAAGCGAATACAGAGATACGAAATGATAGGGGGACTACCCGACTAGGCGACGGAACGCAAAGGAGCTTACCATGAGTGAATATGTACAGGGATATATCGAAAGGGCGCGCAAAGCGCGGGCTTTGGCGGAGAGTTGGACTCAGGAGGACGCGGACCGTGCGGTAGAGGCGATCGCGCGCGCCGTTTATGACAATGCGGAGGAACTTGCGCGTCTCGCCGTGGATGAGACCGGCATGGGCGTATACGAGGACAAGGTGGCAAAGAACAGAAACAAGGCGCGCCTCGTGCTCGCTGACCTCGCAGGTAAGATGAGCGTCGGCGTCATCGCTCGCCATCCGGATGAGGGCATCACTGAGGTCGCGAGCCCCGTCGGCGTCGTCGCCGCGATTACCCCGGTGACCAATCCCATCGTAACTCCGATGAGCAATGCGATGTTCGCACTCAAAGGCCGTAACGCCATCGTTATCACCCCGCATCATCGCGCGGTCCGTTCGAGTACCCGTACGGTCGAATTGATAAACGCTCACTTGGAGGCCGTCGGCGTACCTTCAGGCATCGTGCAGATCATCGGCGAGCATTCGAGGGAGAATACGAGGGAGCTTATATCCTTGGCCGACGTAGTCATCGCTACAGGCGGCATGGGCATGGTGCAAGCCGCCTACTCGAGTGGCAGACCCGCGCTAGGCGTCGGTGCGGGGAACGTGCAGTGCATTATAGACTCGGATGCGGATATAGACGAAGCCATACCTATGGTCGTCGCCGGCCGCGCCTTTGACAACGGCATTATCTGCGCGGCCGAGCAGTCCTTGATCTTTCCGGCGGAAAAAAAGGACAGTATAGTCGGTGCGCTGACTCGGAGCGGAGCATTCGTTCTCGGCCCGGCGCCCGGGGCGCCGGGCGCTGCCGATTATGGTGAAGCGAAGATAGACCCGTCCGCCGCGCTGCGCGCCGCTATATTCACGGAAGACGGCATGAACCGCCATCTGGTCGGACAGTCCGTCCAGGCCGTAGCCAGGGCAGCAGGCCTCGCCGATCTCGGAATAGACGTACCTGCGGACGTTCGAATCATCGCCGTATTCGCGGACGGCCCGGGCGTGGCCGACAGTCTTTCGGGGGAGAAGATGTGCCCCGTGCTGACGCTATATCCCTACGGCACGTTCGAGGAGGCCGTGGCAATCGCGAGGGCCAACCTCGAGTTCGAGGGCAAGGGCCACACCGTGAGCATACATTCGCGCAATGAGGCCCACATCGAATACGCCGGGCTCAACCTCCCCGTTAGCCGCGTGCTAGTGAACCAGTCCAGCGCGACGAGCGCGGGCGGTTCGGAATACAACGGGCTTGCCGCGACGAACACCCTCGGTTGCGGTAGCTGGGGCGGCAACAGCATTTCGGAGAACCTCACTTACAGACATCTGCTGAACATCTCGCGCATAGCCTACCGTCTTGATGCGAGCAGGTTCCAGGGCAGCGTGTTAGGTTAGAATGGACCCAAGAGGAAGGACTATGAATATGAATAGGATATATGACGTGATAATCATCGGAGGAGGGCCTGCGGGGCTGTCGGCCGCGATATACGCGAGACGCGCCAACCTCGATACGCTTCTTGTCGAGAAAGCGACGTCCGGAGGTCAGATTCTCGTCACTGCCGCGATAGAGAACTATCCCGGCGGTGTTAAAGGCGAGTCGGGGGCGGAGTTCGCGGCCAGGCTCGCGGAGCAGGCAAAGTCGTTCGGCTACGAGGAAGCCTCCGGAGAGGTCACGCGCGTGGACTTTTCCGGCCCGGAAAAGATCGTCGCGACAGCGGACGCCGAATACAGGAGCAAGGTCGTGATTGTGGCGACAGGCAGCGTGCCCTCTCTACTCGGCGTCCCCGGAGAGATGGATTACGCGGGTAGAGGCGTGTCGTATTGCGCTACCTGTGACGGCCCGTTCTTCAGGGATCTTGACGTCTACGTGGTCGGCGGAGGCGAGTCGGCTGTAGAGGAGGCCATGCACCTGTCGAAGTTCGCTAGGCAGGTCACCATCATACACCGCCGCGACGAGCTGCGCGCCACGAAATCGACTCAGGAAAGGGTGAAAAAGTGTGAGAATATCGGTTTTCTGCTTGATACGGTTGTGAAAGAGATAAGGGGCGAAGCGTTGCTGAACACCCTGGTCGTGGAGAACGTCAAGACAGGGGAAGTGAAGGAAATCGTACCTCACGGCAATGACAGTACGATGGGCGTATTCATCTTTGTAGGGAACAGGCCTCAGACGAAGGTATTTGAGGGAGTGCTCGATATCGATGGCGGTTACATAGTGACAGACAGCGATATGCGCACGAGCGTTCCGGGTGTTTTCGCCGCTGGCGATGTCAGGAAAAAGGATCTGCGTCAGGTCGTAACGGCCGCGGCCGATGGCGCGATAGCCGCGTTCATGGCTGAACGCGAGTTGCAATAGCCCCCGTTACGAACCCTGCCTTCGCCTGAGCTCCGTTTCGCGCTCAGCCATGCTCCTTTGCGAAGGGTGAGGTAGCGGCTGGCTTGGCTGATCGTATGATGGATTTTGCGTCTCCGGCGCCGTAGCGTACCCTGCACCTCCTCCAGCCCCGGCATATCCCGGCATAGGCCCAGGCGCGGGGGCTCCTCCTCCGGCAGCCGCATATCCCGGTGCAACGTGTTCAAAAAGGTCATATTTTCTATCGGCTCGCTTCACGATGGCCGACGCCGTGAAATAGCCGCCGAGCACGCATAGCGCAACGATCACTATCGCGAGTACCACTATACCATTGTTGCGATTGCTCTTGACCGTCTCCATGATGCGACCGAACGCCGACGGCATCGCGCGCGTCGCGGTTACCACATTATGGATACTCGCGAAGGTATTCCAGCCGGCTATCATGCCTCCGCCCAGAGTCTTTCGCTTCCAGAATCTGATCATGCTGTTGATCGTTATGATGATGCCAGTAGGAATGATTGCGGTCGCTATCAGAATATAGGATAGGTCGCCAATGAAGCTCAGCAAAGTCTCGCTGTCCGCCGCGCTCAGATAGCCAAAGCCGTGCGTCGCCCCGATGATCGCAATGATGATGACCGAATAGACCATCGTAAATCCCGCTACAGCCATGATATAGCCGCTCACCGCGACCACGCGCGCGGCTCCCCCGATGTACTTGACCTCGGTCCATATCTTTCCGACCGAGTACGCATTGAACACGCTGATCCCAAAATTGAATGCGCATATCAAAACCAAGAAAAGCGTTCCAGCAAATATTGACATATCATGACCTCCTTTTGCTTTCTTTCATTCAGTATACCATAATCACCAAGTCCGAAAAAACATTATTGCTTTGAGTATACGTCCCGGCAAAAAATTGCATTTGACACCATACGGCGGATGGGGTACTATTGTAGTATAAACCTCACGTTCGGGGCGTAATTGCCAAGGGAAGGGAAGTGTCCGCCGATATCAGGCTGATCAACCCAAATTAATATGACTAAACACACGGCATTAAATAGAGGGCATGTTGCTCCCAGATATTTCCAGGGGGGGGGCAGAATGATTTAGACTCGGCCGAGTCGGTCGATTCCATCATTTATTTTAATATTGATATCAACGCGGAGCAGACTATCTGCCTCGCGTTTTTCTGTGCGCCTATGCGCTCGCTACGAATCCAGTCAACCATCGATATCCGGAGGGATATCCCGCATATAGATAACACGTTAGATAACAGAGAAGGGAGAACTCAATGAACATGATCCTAAAGAAACCGGGAACGAGCAGGAGAGGGCGCGCGGGCTTCACACTCGTCGAGGTCATCGTCGTCCTCGTCATACTGGCCATACTCGCCGCCATCGCCATCCCCGCGCTGACAGGCTATATCGACAAGGCCGAGGACAAGAAGTACATCGCGCAAGCGCGCAACGCCATAGTGGCCGTGCGCACTTTGATCGATGAAGCCTATGCGGATGGCACACTGTTCCAGTATGTGCCGTCGAACGACGATGACGGCGATTCTTTACGTGACTTTAGCACTTATCCTGTCACAGGGGATCCCAGAAACTCAAACCCCAACATGAAAGCCTTCTTTTTTAGCCGTGTGGGGGCTTACAGCACTCCTCCGGGCGGTACTCCCATGTATACGAGAGCCGCTGAGTTAATAGCGATTAATGCTCCGTCTTCTAACAACAGGGAGCCGGGTGATTGGGCGATTGACCTTTATGCGCCTGCCAATCCATCGTCCACCACCGTACTCGACGCCACGGCGTTCATCTACTATTACTATCCTGATGGCTCTGTTAAGCCAGGTGACAGAGTTATTACTGTTACATATGGGATCGAAGGCTTTGCATCTAACTATTCGACAGCACAAGAGCTCGATGAAGCTGTGGCTTCATCATCAGCCATTACAACCTGCAGTCCTGACGCGGGCTATAATGTCTTCCACGTTGGGGCATAAGAGATCACTCGATTCACTCCGTATGCAGGGGGCCGCTTCGTCCAAGAAGCGGCCCCCTGCTATGATATTGCTATTCCTGATCAATCACACGACGCCCTGGTCGATCATCGCCTGGGCGACCTTCTTGAAGCCCGCGATGTTCGCGCCGGCCACGAAGTTGCCCTCCATGCCGTACTCGCGCGCCGCGTCGTCGATGCTGTGGAAGAT
>JAISLZ010000088.1 GCA_031277015.1 Eubacteriales Family XIII. Incertae Sedis bacterium
TACGGCCCCAGCGTGAATGTCAGCCCCCTAAGGAAGCGCTGATTAAATACTTTGACTGCGCGTGAATGGTAAATAAAATAAATGCAGCACGGCCGGGAAAGGTGCAGCCCGGATTGTGCGGCTTTTGAGTCATGACTCTGCAAGATGCGTAGGGCGCAACCGGCGCCGCTGCGCGTCGCCCCTTCGGCAAGGATATGCCGAAGGGGACCACGTGGCCGAACAGTGCGGCATGATCGCGTGGGCGAATGCAAAGCATTTCGCTCTTCATGACAATGCTGTGGCAGAGCACAACCCAGGCGCGTTTTTTTGCTGAAAATGCCGGCCCGGCTCTTGCCTGCCGCCTTGCCGTCCCCCGGTTGAACCCGTATGAAACCGGCAGTTGATTGGCTATCCTAACGGCCCGCTAGGCGACTTGTCGTAGAATACCTGATAGCCCGTATCTGGGTTATAAGAAATAACACCCTGCCCCGGCGTCAGCGGCGCGTTCATGAATTTTCCCCAGCCCTTGTCCTTGTAAGCCTCGAAGCCCTCCAGCCCATAGGTCACAAAGACTACGGGATTGCCGGTATATTTGCCTTCGGGAAAGTATGCGTATATGAAAGCCGGAGCGTTGCAGATGGTATACGACGTAGGATTCCCGCTTCCGTCTTTTCTGGGAGCCCAATAAAACAGTTCCCACGCACCCGGATCCGATGTGTATTCAGGATACGGAACACCCATCAGTTCGGCGGCCATTTTGTAGTATACGGTATATGCTTTGTCTGGTATAGGAGGCGCACCCGTGAATTCATGAAAATAATTAATCCGCGAGCAAGTTCCTACGCTGAAAGATTTAAAATTCGAGGCATCCGCATTATGAGCCCCCGCAGTAAGAAAATCTGTCCCAATAATGCTGGTATTGAAACCAATACTTGTTAGATTGGCTTCTGTGAGCCCAACGCCAAGTGTCCCCTGGGCGTAAAGGTCGTTAAGTGTCGCACGTATTGCCACGACAGCATTGCGCGCCTGGGCAATATACTCCTTGTCCTCCGCTTTGTCGATATAGCCCGTCAGCGCGGGGATGGCGATGGCGGCGAGGATCGCGAGGATGACGAGGACGACGATTACCTCCACAAGGGTGAAACCCTTGCGCCCTTTCGTTTGCGCCAATTTTTTCTTCAGAATCATGTTCATCTTGCTTTCCCTTCCTTTCAATCAACTATTGCTATCTATATTGCGAGGCATCTTAGCGGATACCGGCCAATAACTTTGTTTGCCGAAGGCGCGCGCAAAAACGCGGGGCAGACAGTCCGCTCCGCGTAGCTATCAATATATGAAGAAATTTCGGCGTGGACCGCCGAGCCTAGATTACCATGCCCCCCCCCTGGAAGATATTGGGAGTGGGGTGTGCTTCATTGCTGTCATTGATTCAGTCATATCCATTCAGGTTCGCCCGCCGGATAGCGGCGGCATTTCCATTCCCTTCGCAAACGCGCTTCGAACGATGGGATTGTTGCCGGGCATATGCGACTTCCCAAAACCGGGCGCCCTTCACCTACCATCATTTCCATACACGCATTACCTCGCGTGCTTTTTTATTATACTAAATACCCCGCGCATTGTCACCCTCCACCCCTCTCAACTCCACATTCTTTAATGTATTCCGCAGGGCTCACAATCCAAGGGGCATTCGGAAAGTGCTTGATGTTGCCCGTGACCAGCACAGCGCCGGAGGACAGCGCTGTTTCGTAGAACTTGCGGTCGCTTTCGTCCGCAAACACCATATCCGTCGGAGACGCGATCACAGCCAAGCCCATCTCCATGAAAAGGATCATGAGATTGCGGACTTTTGCGTGGTCAAATCCGAATTTGCGGCGCGTCAGGACGCTTTCGTATTCAAGCAATATCCTGCTGTCATGGCAAAGTACCGCGTTGCCCGTCAGTACGAGATCGAGCGCCCTCGCAGGCTTGCCGCCCGGAGAAAGCATGGCAGACACGATGACATTGGTGTCCAGGACAACTCTATGCCGCATATGGTCCATGCGTGCTAATGCCCGCCATTCTCACGCCGGGCTTCCGCAATCTCTTCGTTGATTTCGCCTAGGGTGAGGCGGGAAATGCCCTGCCGCGCCGCATCCAGGCGAAGCGAGTTGACAAGCCTCATCGCTTCCGCTTGACGGATAGAGGCCAAAGTCTCCTCAACGTCCGTGCCCTCTTCGATCCCTACCATTACCGCCGTCGGCTTCCCGTTGTTAGTGATGACGAGTTTGTTCTCCTTCTTAAGCGAATCCCAAACCATCCGCGGCGATGTCCGAAAATCCCGAACCGTTATATACCGCATTGGGGCCTCCTTCCAATGAAGCGCTAATCCATGCTGTATCGCGCCCTCTTATAGATTTCTGCCCTTAATATACCGCATTGTCACACGATTGTCAATCACAAAGTTCTGTTTTAGGATAAAACCTATGCAGCACGGCCGGAATAAGATAGCTGTCTACGGCGTCGCGCCTACTCCTTCTCGATAATCACCCTGCGGTAAGGCTCCTCCCCTTCACTGCGGGTCGTGATACCATCGACTTTCTGCAGCGTCGCGTGTATGACCTTGCGCTCGTATGGGTTCATCGGCTCGAGGCGCACACTGTGCCCCGTTCCTATCGTCTTGCGCGCGAGCTTGGCCGCGAGTTGCTCAAGCGTCTTTTCCCGACGCGTACGGTAACCTTCCACATCTATGATGACCCGGCGATAATCTTCTTTGTCTTTATTGAGCACCAAATTCGTGAGATACTGTATAGAGTCGAGTGTCTGGCCACGTTTGCCTATGACGAACTTAGCGTCAGGTCCGTCGATCTCGATGTAAACGCATTCGTCGTTTTCAGAAACCGCAACCTCTACGTCAATTCCCATATTACCTATAATGCTCTTTAGAAAATCCGAAGCCTCGTTCGATACTACAGCGACGAGACCAGCCGGTTTTTCACTGAACTGCGGCTTGTCCGAAAGATCAAGCTCTATCTCGGGTAAGTAATCTACTTTTGCGGGCTTATCCTCTCTTTCACGGCGATTGTCAAAATCACGCCTGCCGCCGTCACGTCTGCCGCCATCGCGCCGGCCACCATCCCTTCTATCGTTGTCATGCCTACCGCCACCTGAACGGCTCCTGCCATCAGGACGGCCACGCCCGCTGGAACGGTCTCTGCCATCTCCGCGCCCACCGGAACGGTCCCTGCCTCCCGAACCTCCCCGATCCGGGCTGGAAGCGCCCTGCTTGTTTTTCTTTCTCAGATCGCGCGTAACACCGGGAGACTTCTTATCAGCGTTTGATTTCCTATCGCGATTCTTCTCCGGTTCGCTGTCTGCGATCTTCTCAACACGCACCTTTGCGAGCTTTGAACCGAGCCCCAGGAATCCTTTCGCTGGTTCTTCAAGCACGGTTACCATGACCTGATCCTCGGTAAGGTTGAGGTCTTCGAGAGCGAGTCTCACCGCCTCATCTACGTCCTTACCCCATTTTTCCGAATAGTCCATTGTTGCCTCCTTTTATTCTAAGCCGCTTTGCGGCGGCCGATTTACTATTTTACAACACCGCCTAAACTTTACCTTTGCCTTCATCCATCATCGTCTTCAACTTCTTGCGCCATCTCGTGAGTATCTGGTACTGACCTATAGTGAACAGGTTGCCTATGAACCAGTACAACGTGAGCCCTGCCGGGAAAGTGTGTCCCATCCATACGATCATGACGGGGAAGAAATATTTCATCATCTTCATCATGCCCTGCATCTGGCCCGCCCCAGCCATGCCACCGGTCTCGGGTGTGTTCATCTGCGTGAGAGTGAACGATAAGAAAGTGGTCACGCCCGCCATGATCGGCAGTATCCATTGGTCGGGCTGGCTCAGGTCCTGTATCCACAGGAATTTTTCGTGAATCGCGAGGATCATAGTCACCGCATCCTCTGGAATGAAGTTCAGCGGATTACGCAATAGTGTGTACAGGCCTATGAGGATGGGGAACTGTATCAGTAGTGGCAGGCAGCCCGAAGCCGGGTTGAAGTTTTCCTTGCGATACAGCTCCATCATGCGCCGATTCATCTCTTCCTTATCGTGAGCGTATTTCTTCTGTATCTCCTTTATCTTTGGCTGGACAGTCGCCATCTTTAGCTGGCTCTTGATCTGCGTGGCGTAGAGGGGAAACAGGCATCCGCGGACTATCAGCGTGAATAGGATGAGCGCTATGCCATAGTCGTTCGCAAAATCGTACAGACCTGTTAGCAGATAGCTGAGAGGTTGAGCGATAAAACCGAACATATTATTGAAATCCAAATCTTTTCCTCCTTATGGCGCGCCATTGCCGAAAACGGCCACTTTACAGAATACACAATTGACCGACTCTACGGTACAGGGTCATAACCGCCTGGATTGAACGGATGGCAACGCAACACCCGGCGCGCTCCCAGAACTCCACCTTTCAAAACGCCATATTTTTTAAGAGCCTGTATACAGTATGCGGAACATGTGGGATAGAACCGACACGACGGCGGAAACAACGGCGAAATGAATAACTGATACCCCCGAATAAGAGTTATCAAAACCTTTTTCATTCCAGTAACTTGCCCTTTGATAAAGATGCTTTCATAGTCCTCGTGACTTCGGGACAACCCGCACCCGCGATGGTGTTCCTGGCTATAAAGAGAAGATCATACCCGATCTTGACGCGCGACGCCAGACTCCTGTGAGCTTCTTTCATGAGCCGCCTCGCCCGATTGCGAGCTACGGCATTACCCACCTTCTTGCTCGCGAGAAAAGCCCTTCGATTGTAGCTCCTCCCGTTCCTCGCAAAAATGATGACGAAATATCTGCCATGGACCTTCGCACCCTTCCTGTACAGCCTGTCAAAATCCCTCTTGTCCCTAAGGACGTCCGGCCCCAGCATAGACGTCTCCCGAGACATACCTTCTCCGCTACGCGGAAAGGGATTTCCTGCCCCGGTCCCTTCTGCGCTTGAGCACGCGTCTGCCGTTCTTCGTCTTCATACGCTTGCGGAAACCATGCTCCTTCTTCCTCTGCCGCTTTTTCGGCTGATATGTCATCTTCATAAAATGTACTCCTTGTCTTTTTCACATTCGACATTACTGCGTTTCGGCGCTCTTTGTTTCATATACGCCTATATACGCGTCACTGCGCCCAGTCTTGCGCGTCTAATCAAATGTAAAAATCCTGCGCAAGTTCCTTTTATATCCGGCTCTCAATTTCAAACCCGGATGCCTGCCCTCTGCGCTTTGTACCGACCGGTTGCACAGCTTTACAATTCTACACGAAACCCACATCCCATGTCAAACGCGATCGACAAAAACATGTGAAGCTCAACCATGTTGACAGTTTGCAAACTTTTACGGCTCTCCTATGGATAACGCGTGTACTTTACCAATCCCTCGCGTTTTTCATCTGGATAAACTTGTGGATAATCGAGTCATTCCTGTGAATAAAAACGTTCTGTGATTTTTTTGTGAGCTATGACTTTTTCTCTTGCCTGTTAGTAACTTTTTTTGTATAGTAGTACCTGCACTCAGGAAAGAGAAGCTCCGTCGTCTCTTTCCGCTCGAAAGGACTAAGGATGACCCCTATCAGAAAATACACAGATCAGAAAACTTCAGACGCCAAAACCGCGTGGAAAAGCATCAAAAAAGAACTCCGAACATTTCTCGAAAGGCCGCAGTACGAAGCGTGGTTTTCCGATCTGCGTTTTGTCAATTTTGACAATATTGCGGGATCATTAGTCGTATCCACATCCGATACTGTTAAAAAATCCCAGCTCGAAGACCGATACAAGTCTCTTATCGTAGAAAAAGCCGATGACGTCATAGGCGGCGTACGTAACGTCACTATTCTGCTCGAAAACGAAGTAAACGACATATTGAGCGGACCGGGCACCGACAGCCCCATGTTTTCTGCAGAGAATATACCTGATCCACGTTATACGTTTGACACTTTTGTCGTCGGTGACAACAGTCGATTTGCTTACGGCGCAGCGCTTGCGGTGGCAGAAAATGCCGAAAAACCAAACCTCACCTACAGCCCCCTGTTCGTCTACGGTGATTCAGGCCTGGGTAAGACCCATCTCATGCACGCCATATGGCATTATGTGAAAGACCATTACCCTTTGCTCAAAGTTCTATACATATCATCTGAAATGTTCACCGATGAATTTGTCAAAGCCTCTCAGACAAATACTTTTACCGCTTTCAAAAACAAATATCGCAATCTCGATCTGCTGATGATAGACGATATACAGTTCATCGAAGAGAAGACCAAAACAGTGGAGGAGGTATTTCATACATACAATACTCTCTATAATATGGGAAAACAACTGGTTTTTTCCAGTGATCGCCCACCGAAAGATCTCAATCTCGAAGATAGGCTCAAATCACGTCTTTCCAGCGGATTGCCTGTCAATCTACAGGCGCCGGCTTTTGAAACGAAGGTTGCAATACTTAGAAACAAAGCCTCCTTACAAAATATTCCTCTCACCGACGGTCTGCTCGAAGTCATCGATATCATAGCGGATAGAATCAAAACGAACGTCAGAGAAATGGAGGGTGCCCTGAATAGGGTAGCGGCTTTCAGCACGCTAAACGGCGAGCCTATAAGTAAAGCTATGGCCAAAAGTATACTTAAAGACATCATTTCAGCTAAAGATATTCAACCAACTCCGGACATAATAAAGAAAAAGGTCGCTAAATATTACGAAATCAAGCCTATGGACATAGATTCAAAAAAGAGGGCTAGATCATTCTCTGTTCCGAGACAGATAGCTATGTTTCTAACGCGGGAGCTCACAGATCTTTCACTTCCGCAAATAGGGGACGCTTTCGGAGGCAAAGATCACACTACAGTCCTCTACGCTTGTGAAAAAGTTTCTAAACAAATGTCTATAGATGAATTTTATTCCAATATAGTGATAGAATTGAAAGAACAAATACTAAACCATTTATGATATATTTTGTTTAGTATATTTCTCAAAAAATCCATCACCAATACATATAAACACTTTCCACAATTATTATTATTGTTATTAACAATTTTATTATACTCTTTTCCGTTGAAAAATACTTTTCCACAGCATTTATTCACAATTCCACAGCCCTTATTAAAATAAAAATTAAATATATCAAAAAAATGAGAGAGAGACTGTTTTTTTTATTCTTCAAAATACCATATTTTATTAAATTTATTTTGTTGATATAAGTAGTCTGAAATAATATAATCATAGTTGGAAGAAAATTATAAATCCCGTAGATGGATATACTGATTCATCTTGCGAAAAAGGAAGGAATATACCATGAAATTTATATGTGGAAAAGACAATCTTAACTATTTTCTGAACATCGCGTTAAAAGGGGTATCCACTAGAACGACCTTGCCCATTCTTAAAGGTATAAAGGTGAGCTGTGTCGCCGGCGACAATAAGGTATCTATGTACTCATCGGATATTGATATAAGTATAGAAACATCGGCGCCCGCTTTAGTGGAGGAAGGAGGGGAAATCGTCGTTTCTGCGAAACTTTTTTCTGATATAGTGAGGGAAATGCCGTTCGGGCAGATAACCTTCGAACTTAGAGATGATAATAAAGTGTTCCTCTCCTGTGAAAATTCCGAATTTGATATACAGGGAATATCCTCGGATCAGTTTCCTGTAATGGATAGAGATGTAGAAGGTAGTTCTTTTTTCCTAGAAAAATTGATGTTTAGGGATATGATAAAAATGTCAGCCTTCTCAGCCAGCCTTGAGGAGGCTAGAGGTATTATAACAGGAGTATTGTTTGAAATAGAAGACGATGAAATATCATTGGTAGCTTTAGATGGATTTAGAATGGCTATTGTAAGGGAAAAAATACAAGGAGGATTGGAAGGAAAGATGATAATTCCTTCCAGAATAGTAGGGGAGATAGGAAAGGTATTGTTCGATATGGAAGGAGATGAATCGGACAATGTAAAGGTGATATTTGGGGAAAACAGGGCCAAGTTTGTAATAAATGAAACGACGATAGTAACTAAACTTATGGAAGGGGAATTTATAAAATACAAGGAAATTTTGCCGAAAGAAAATAAGATCACTATAAAAGTGAATAAAAAAGAATTAGAAGAAAGTGTGCGTAGATCGTCCATAATAGTAAGAGAGGGTAAAAACGCTTTCATCAAATTTAAGATAGACGGAAATTACCTCGTGGTTTCATCAAGGGCGGACGAAGGTACAAATAAAGATATCATTGATATTGAAAAGATGGGTGAAGACCTGGAGATAGGTTTCAATGGTCGCTTTATAAATGATGTATTGAAAATAATACCGGATGAAAGTATAATAATGAAATTCAGTACGAGTATCAGTCCGTGCATCATATGCTCTGAAAAAGGGGATAAATATACATATCTGATACTTCCGGTGAGGTTGTCTACAGCAAATGTATAATAAGAGTATATGTTTCACGTGAAACATATGGATGAAAGGAAATAAGAGTGGGTAAAGCGATAGCTATATTTAATCAAAAAGGAGGCGTAGGGAAAACTACGACAAATATTAATCTTGCAGCATGCCTCGCTATGAAGGGAAAACAAATACTCATCATGGATATTGATCCGCAAGGCAATACTACAAGCGGAGTAGGCATTTCAAAGCAGGATATAGAGATCACTATGTATGAGGTTCTTATAGATGAAAGCATAGATCCTTACACGGCTATACGCGATACAAACATCAATAATATGAAAATACTGCCTTCGAGTATAAGGCTTGCCGGAGGTGAGATAGAGCTCGTACATCTCGAAGGAAGGGAACACAGGCTCAGGAACGCTCTGAAAAAGATAAGGGATGGCTACGATTATATTTTCATAGATTGCCCTCCATCGCTGGGGTTGCTTACAATAAATTCCCTTACTGCGGTAGATAGCGTACTCGTACCTATACAATGTGAATTTTATGCTCTTGAAGGTGTGAGTCAACTGGTAAGCACCATAGATCTCGTCAAACAGAATCTCAATCCGGAACTGGAGATACAGGGGGTTATCCTCAGTATGTTCGACGGTAGGACTAATCTTTCGATACAGGTGGTAGAGGAGGTCAAGAAATATTTCAAGGAAAAGGTTTATACCACTGTAATACCGAGAAATGTGCGTCTCGCGGAAGCTCCCAGCTACGGTATGCCTATCATTGAATACGACGCCAAGTCGGCGGGAGCGGAGGCATACATGGAATTTGCGGATGAGTTTCTTGAAGCGGAAGGAGATATTTAATGGCCGCGAAAAAGGGAGGAAAGAAAGCTCTTGGGCGCGGTCTTGATGCGCTTTTTGGTGAAGTCAGTGTAGACTCGTCCGCAAACAGGGAAAAGACTAAAAATTCTCCGTCCAAAGGAAAAACAATTTTATCGGGAGAAAAGCTGGAAAAAGATACCGAATCGGTAGATAGGGATGTTATATATGTGCCTGTAAGCGAAATAAAGCCCAATTCAGCGCAACCCAGACGGCATTTTAGCGAAGAATCTTTGGAAGGATTGGCTTCGTCTATAGAAAAGCATGGTTTGATACAACCTGTTATGGTAAAACCTAGTAAATACGGGTATGAACTCGTCGCGGGGGAACGCAGATGGAGAGCGGCCAGGAGAGCCGGATTTAAGGAAATACCCGCTATAATAAGGGAGGTATCATCTGAAGAAAACGCACTTTTTGCCCTCATAGAAAATGTGCAACGCGAAGATCTGAATCCCATGGAGGAAGCACAGGCATATCGCCATATCATGGACGATTACGGACTTACCCAGGAAGATGTGGCAAAAAGTGTAGGAAAGAGCCGTCCATATGTAGCAAATACGTTGAGATTGCTGAAGCTACCCGAAAAAATCCGCGGATATCTATCCGAGGGGAAATTATCGGCTGGACACGCCAACGCGATAGGATCCGTTTCCGGGAGCGAATCCAGACAGAAGCTTGCAGATCGGATCGTGAAGGAAGGATTGTCGGTCAGGGAAGCGGAAGCTTTGGCACAGATGCTCGAAAAGAAGGGTAGTGAGATAAAAAAATCCCGGAAAACGCCTCCAAAAAATCCGGAAATAATGATGATAGAGGCTGAACTTACAACATTGTTTGGCACTAAGGTCACGCTCGGTAAGAACATCAATCGCGGAATAGTCGAGATTCATTACTATAGCAAGGAAGAACTGGATGGGCTTATCGAAGAATTTATGAGGATAAGGCAGTGAGCCATGCTTATGAGTCGGCAAGGCAGGATGTCGACTTGCCGGGAACTTCGGAAGCAACAGGTACTGTCGAGCCGCCATTGACCCAGCTTGATACGAAAACCCTACTTGCGTCCATGGCCGCGGATATGATGAATCCCGTGATGATACTCGGCGAAGATCAGAATATATTGTACATCAACGGCGCCATGGAATCCATGTTTGGCGATCTCGTCGGGAGGAATGCCGGCATTCTCTTCTCGGACAGCATCGAAAGAAGTTATGATGAAGTAATAGGGACTATGAGGCGCGGCGAGGGTATCATAGAGACGAAGATCGCTGATGTCGATTACCGTCTGACAGAGACAAGGATAGCGTCAGATGGAAAGGATTACCTCGCAGTCATGCTCGAGGATATCTCCGAAAAGAAGAATGTAGAACAAAAAGCCAACGCCCATATGCGCAAATATCTTACTGACATCGAAATGGCGGGGCATATACAGAGAAGCATTCTTCCAAAAAATGATTATTATTGGAATCTCATCCGTTTACATTCTATTTATCTTCCTGCGGAGAGGCTCAGTGGCGATGCGTATGACATTATCAGGCTGAGCGAGGACGAGGTGTTGATCTATATTGCAGATGTTTCCGGGCATGGAATACAGGCTTCATTGCTCACTATGTTCATCAACGAGAAGATCCGGGCGAATGCCGAGGCTGCACGCGTGGGGCTCGATATCCTTCTGGCGGAAGTACTGCGTGGATTCAAGGCTCTCGGGATCGACGCGCGCGTATATATGACTGTCCTTTGCTGCAAATACAGCAAATCAAGGGGCGAACTCTCCATCGCCAACGCCGGGCACAATTGCTATCCGCTCATACTGCGCGCGAGCGGGCGTACGGAAGAAGTGCCAGTCAGGGGGATGCCGATCTCCGTTATCAGCGACGAGAAGTCGTTCGAGGAAGAAATCATCGGAATCTCCAGGGGCGATAGACTCCTGCTATATACGGACGGCATTACTGAAGAATACAGCCGGACTAAGAAATCGATCTTTGGCGCGGACGGAGTGCGGCGCGTTGCGGAGGCAAGCGCGGGATTTGATGGTGAAGAACTCGCGCGCGTCATTGTGGAAGAAGCGGCAAAATATGCGATGATATCCGCGAAAGACGACCGTACACTCATGGTCGCGGAGATAGTATAGATCAGATCAATCAAGCGGTTCATGTTCATCTCCATATAGTACTGATTGGGGCAAAGAACATCCTGTCGCCAAATTGTTGGGCTTCGACGCCGGTATATAGTACGATGCCGCAACAAAACCGCTCTCCGAGCAATCCTCGGATGTAGTTGATGCCGATGAAATCCCTTCGCGAGATTGACGCTGCCGCTTTTACCTCAAGCGCGATTATCCTGCCGTCCGGCAATTCCGCGATAATGTCGACTTCGCGGTTCTCCCTATCGCGGTAGTGGAACAAACTGTGCCCGGCATCAGACCAGGTCTGTTGTTTGAGCAATTCGTTTGTAACGAACGTTTCAAGCAGCGGACCGAAAGCGCTACCTCCAGAGATATCCGCAAGAAACTCATGGTGCGTCCCATTGACATTGCACGCTACGCCGGTGTCCAATACGGAAATTTTCGGCCTACTCACCGCCCGCTTCGCCAGATTTCTGCCCCATGCGGAAAGCATATGTATCAGATGCAGATCCTGAAGCAATTTGATATATCCGCCAATGCTACTTTCAGGAATCCCTACTTTACGTGCGATATTGGCCTGTATGAAGATACCTGAAGTCTCCGCGGATATTATGGAAAATAGTTTCGACAGTTTGTCCGTGTGGGATAAATTTGAAATAACGATAGCATCATGATCGAGTACACGCGGGAGGTAGTTGCGAAAGTAAGCGTCTCGACGCCGCGCATTTCTGTCAAGTATGGCGGGAAATCCACCGTAATCTATCAGTTCAGCATAGTCCTTCCTTGTAAGCGGAGTGAACTCACTCAATCTGCCGATGACGTGGCCGCTCAGTATGTCGGTAATGAAATCTTCCTTAGTCCCATTCATCTCGCCACGGCTGAACGGAAACAGTTTGATAGTTTCCGCTCTACCTGCCAGTGATTCGTTCGCCTTTGAAATATGAAGCAAATCTGCGGATCCCGTAAGAAGGAAGCGCCCCGGCTGGCGTCTTTGGTCGACGGACAGTTTGATTATCCTCAGAATGTCAGGATAGAGCTGAACTTCGTCCAATATTAAAAGCCCATCAGGATATTGATTAACAAAATTGACCGGATCATTCATGGCTGCCAGCAATATATCCGGGTTATCGAATGTAAGTTGCCGACAATCCAGTTTGTCAGCAATCATCGACGTGAGTGTAGATTTCCCTACTTGCCTTGCACCTTGAACGACGGCGATGGGCGTATCCGATAGTGTTTCAAGCAACGAATCTTCAATATTGCGTTTTATCAATTTTTCGGGCATCGCGTACCTCTTTCATGCAGCGTCTGTAAATGATTTTGTCGTGAAGCTGGAAGATGTCATAAGGTTGAATCTTCGTTGATATTATATCATATTACGACAAGTATCTCGTAGAAATGCGAGGCAAATCTCGTAGAAACGCGGGGCAAATCTCGTAGAAACGCGAGGCAAATCTCGTAGAAACGCGGGGCAAATGCGTTATTCCCGTAGCGAGTCGATGCCCCGGTTCGCTAGTGCATCCGCGAGATTATTCATTGCGGTAGCGTGCAGGAAATCGTCGTGATTGAACGAATCGCCGTTCCATTCTTTGAATTTACAGAACGCTTTTCGCATCATCGCATCGTCCCTTTCTATGGATACATGCCCTTTGACGCGGTAAAACGAAACATCGTGCTTTTTCGTATATGACAGCAATTCCTCCCACAGGTCGCGGTTCTCCACGGGTTTTTTGTTCGCGGTCAGCCATCCGTTACGTTGCCAATTTACATACCATTTCTTTCGAAAACAATCCATGAGGTAGGAACTATCGCTGAATACGTTTATGCGCAAGCCGTCGCGCGTGAGTTTTTCAAAGGCTCCTATCAGGGCTTTCATTTCCATACGATTATTCGTCGTGTTCCTCTCGGCGCCCCATATCTCCTTGCGATGAGTGCCGTATTCGAGCACCGCCCCCCATCCGCCGAGATTGTTGCCAAACTGGTTGCCCGAGCACGCTCCATCGGTATAGATATTTGTCGTTTTTTTCTCCATATCATGCTTATGATAACACAGTTGGACAAAACATGCGGGTTCGGGTAAGATGTTCATATGTCTTTAAGGTTCTGTTCCATAGCCAGCGGCAGCAGTGGCAATTCCTACCTCGTGCGTACGGATAGTACGGCGATCGTCATCGACGCCGGCGTTACTGCACGGAAGATAATAGAAGGGCTTACCATGGCCAATACCGATCCGGACGAGGTGAAGGCCCTGCTCATTACCCACGAGCACACCGACCACATCAACGGCGTCCCTGTCACCGCAAATAGGCTTGGAGGCGCATCTGTATTCGCGAGTCGCGGTACATGGGAGGGCGTCTCCGGAGGTTCGTGGCGGCGCAATCCACGCCCGCTAGTCAGTGAGGAACGCAAGGAGAGTTTTGCGCCCGGCGATATATTCACTGTCGGCGACATCAAGATACAGACTGTGCCCCTCAGCCACGACGCGATGGCGCCTGCCGGTTATGTACTAAGGTCAGCGCATGGAGAAGGGAGCGTCTCTCTGATAACGGATACAGGCATCTTCACCAAGAGGATGACGTCAGCGTCAGCGGATGCCGACATCTTCGTCATAGAGGCAAACCACGACGTGGACATGCTCGTGCGTGGACGCTATCCTGACTTTTTGAAGCAACGTATATTGTCGAAGACAGGCCACCTGTCGAACGAGGCGGCGGCGGACGCATTGCTTCGCGTGATGGCCCTCAAAAGGAAAAAACGTTGCGTGTTGCTCGCCCATCTTAGTGCAGAGAACAACACCCCGGCCACCGCGGAGGAGACCGTAACAAGGTTGCTCGCTGAAAGCAATTATCACAACGGCCGCGACCTTTATATCGGCGTGCTCCCGCGCAGCCGGGTGAGCATGCTGTTCGAGATTTAAGGGAAACTCTTATATCTTAGCTGTTCGATCCCAAATGCTCCTCATCCCCGGAAGTCCACCCTGACGTCGCCGTAGTTGCTATTTATCTCGATGCGGTTTGGGGCTGTCTGCGCGCCCTTTTCGGTGTACCCGCCGATAGAGCCGCCGAACTGCCTACCTCCTATGAAGGTTTCCCCTGCGTCCGATTTTACCGAGGTGAAGTATTCGTCCTCCATGCCGCTCAGGAGCAGATGGACATCACCGGACATCGACGTGACGGAACTGTCGCCGCTTATTGCGCCGTCTATCTCTACATTGCCATAATCGCTGCGGATGTCCAGGCCGCCCGCGATGGAGACTGTGTCCGCCGTGAAGTCGCCGCTATTCATATTGACCTTTGATGCTCCGGCGTCCACCTCGTCGAGTCTTACGTCCCCGTAAGACGAATCTACGATCAGCCCGCCGGGCGCGGCCAGGCCCGTGATGGCCACGCTGCCGGATTCGCTGTAGACGGCGGCTTCCTGCGCGCCTACGTTCGAGACGTCCACGTCGCCATAGCTCGAATGCGCATTGAACGAGCCGCACGCGAGGCCGTCCACCTCCACGTGGCCGGACTCCGACTCCACGATTATCGCGCCCGCGGACACGCCGCCGACGCTCACATCGCCGAACGCCACATCACAGGTGATGGCGGACAGCGATACGCCGCCCGGCACTGTGATCTCGACGAAAGAATGATGAAGTTTTCTCGCCCCAAATATATCCGGGAGGTTGATGATGAAAGAACCCTCCATCTTCGCGCTATGACCCACCGTAAGCGTCCCATCAGGTCCAAGCTCCGCTTTCAGGCCGCCTAAGTCCAGCGGCACTTGCCCTTTTACGGATAGTGCGGGACCTTCCTTGATGGTCACGCTTCCCAGGCTCTCCACGTCAAGGCTTATCACCGAGACGCCTTCAAAGGTTTGGTCCACCTTCTCTATCCGCCCGCTGCCATCAGTGTTCACTGCCCTCGGGCCGTCCGGCAGGAACATCAGGGTTTTCATGCCTCCGGACATATAGCCTGCCGCATGTACGGCAACGCCGCATACGAGCACGATGATGCCGATGATGAGTGTTATTTTAAGCTTGCTGTTCATGGTCCTGATCCCTTCCTTCGCCCGTTGGTTCCTTCGTCGAGTATGGTTGCGCTGTTTCTTTGCCAATGCCCGATTCATATGAAGCCGAACTGCCGTTACAGCCGCCTGCCCCGTATGTTCCCGTAGCCCCGTCCGTGTAAGTGTAAGAGTATTCGTTCGTGTACGCGTAAGAGTAATTGAAGTTTTCCTTGCGGATCTTCACCCGTTTGTGGCGGATGCGGCCCGACAAGTTCGCGATCCCCTTGAATATCGCACGGCCGAGCAGATAGTTCAGTACGCCTATCACAAGGCCTCCGCCTATGCACGCCGCGCCGGCCCCCGCGAGGAACAATACGGTGGAAAATTCCGGATAGGTCAACCAGAATGACATGAAGAGGGTGACGGCGCCGGCCACTACGAGCGCCCCGGCCGAGAAGAATATGGCCACCACGACTATCACCCCGATGACGAGTCCCATGATACCGAGTATGCACGCCAATACCGCGAGCGGCCGCGCTACGGGCATGGAGAGCATGCCGATAGCTCCGAGGCCGGCTGCGGAGAAGCTCTCGCCCATACCGGGGTCCGGCGCGGCCTTTGCCGGTCCGTCCTGATATGCGTCCCCAGCGTCCATCGCATCCGGCTGGACTCCCTGGGAACCTTCCGCGCCGCCGTATACGCGCGTCTCATATGGCGGCTTTCCGGATGCGGCGCCGCGCTCACGGCGGTCCGCGACCTTCCGCGCTTTCCTTGCGGCCTTGGCCTTTGCCGCGCGGTCTCCCTTCGCGTTGAGTTCGCTCAGTGCCGCGTCGGCCCTGAGTTCCGCGGCTAGGCGCTGCGGAGGACCGAGCCTTTCTATGACCTCCCGCTCGTGCGCCGGCCCCGCTTCAGCTAGGTATTCGGTATAATAGTTCACGGCGTCGAGGCGTTCATCATAAGGCATCTTGCGCAGACAACGCTCAAGCTTCTTTATGTAAGTGTACCCTGTGTATTTCCTCATGCCTGTCGCCCTCCTTTTCCGTCTGCTATGACGCTGCTCTCCGAAAGGATGAGCGAGTCGATGCGCCCCTTGTATTCCTGCCATGCGGCGCGGTATACATCCGCTTGCGCCAGCCCCTCGTCCGTGATCCTGTAATAGCGACGGTTGCGGCCCATATGCGGCCGGTCGTATGTCGACAGCAGCGCGTCCTTTTGAAGCCGCCGCAGCACAGGGTACAGCGTTGACTCGGATATCTCGAGCGTGCTCATCAGCGTCTGCGTCAGCACGTAGCCGTAGGCGTCCTCGTGCCTGAGCGCCGAGAGCACACATGCGTCGAGCAATGCCGCTCCTGCTTGAAAAACCATTTTTTCTTACTACCTCCAATTCTTCATATCCCGATGCCGTGTCGGCAATCCTGAACCTCTGTCGGAACCCCCCAATCGGCAACCCCTATACCGGGAGCTCTCAATCGGGGACTCATGCTGTATCATCGACAATACTATACAACGTATAATATTATTTGTCAAGCAACTTTTGCTTTTGAACCCCACTCTTTCTTCGCTTCGTGTATAATCATTATGAACAAAGAAGATCTTGTTGAATGGACGACGACAGTATTCTTGAAAGGACTTGATGATATAGGCGAGCTCGGCTATTACGATGAAGCACCACTGTAACAGTTTCGATCTCTGCGTATGGTAATATTGCATATATGAAAGACCGCCGCATTAGCAGAAGGAGGCGCTCAGGTTTCCGCCTAAGAAGGCTGATCATCCCGGGTTTATTCATCTTAGCGCTCCTCATCGCCGGGGAAATTTACGACTATGCGACGCCTGCTCCTGCGCCGGGCGATGCTTCTGTGTCGTCGTTTGCGTCGGACGTGGCTGCTGGGGAGCGGAAAGGGACGGCCGAAGAAAGGCCTAAGGAAGCTAAAGTGACTTTTTACGCGGGTGACGCGGCTGTGACGGAGGTGTCGATAAAGCCGAGTCCCCAAGGGGGGTATGTGGGTCTGCCTGACGCCTCGAAGGACGGATATGATTTCGTCGGCTGGTATACCGGGCGGACCGGCGGAAAGCGTGTCACCAGCAGGGAATACGCGGGCGTGAAGGACGGTGATACGCTGTACGCCAGATGGCGCAAGGAGTCGGAAGGCGTCGACGAGTCTGTGAGCGGCCTGCCCGTGCTAATGTACCATTGGTTCTACGATACAGACGGGGGCGACGAACGGCCTACGAGCCTGCTGAATAACTGGATGGAAGCCTCTCAGTTTGAAGACGAGATGATTTGCCTCAAGGAAGCCGGCTGGTATTTTCCGACATGGGATGAGGTCTACGCCTACGTGCGGGGCAAGATTGACCTACCCGACAGGAGCATTGTGATCACAATCGACGACGGCAAAGCCTCCTTTTACAAATATGCCGTCCCTATCCTTGAAAAACACGGCGTTCGCGGCACAGGCTTCATCATCGCACACAAGCTGACTGAAAAGAAGGTGATGAAATACAGTTCGGAACTCGTCAGCCTGCAATCCCATACCTGGGACATGCACGATGGCTATGGAGGCAAGAGCCTCATACAGCTATTGCCCTTCGATGAAGCCGTAGCCGACCTGACGAGCGCCGCCGCCATCTTAGGGACGACTGACGCACTGGCCTATCCGTACGGCTACTACGACGATACCGCCGTAGACGTCTGCCGCGCGGCCGGCATCCGCATGGCCTTTGGCACCTCCGGCGGCAAAGTCTATCCCGGTATGGACCCCCTGCGCCTTCCCCGTGTCCGCGTATCGTCCTCCCAGTCCACCCAAGCGTTCCGGCAGATATACGGATGACTCCGCCTGTGAATATCCGCCGTTTTAAAATTCCTCACATCTGCGATTGTCAGGCGGTTTTTAAAAGGTTGCGGTATCGGGAATGAACAAGGTCGAACGTGAAGCAAAACTCAGACAACGGCTCGCGGATATGCGGCGTTTTGAGGACGCGTTGCGCAAGGACGGCATATCACTCATCGCCGGGATAGACGAAGTGGGCCGCGGCCCACTCGCGGGCCCCGTCTGTGCCGCCGCCGTCGTCCTGCCGGCGGGCTTTGCCGTTCTCGGTGTTGACGACTCCAAAAAGATATCCGAAAAAAATCGCGAGGCATTGTATGAGGAAATCACGCGCGAGGCCATCGCCTGGGGAATCGGCCTCGTGGACCATAGGCGCATCGACGAGATCAACATCCTGAACGCGACGAAGGAAGCGATGCTTGCAGCCGTCATGTCCACAAACGCCAAGCTTGCGTCCGGAGCCATTGAACATCTTCTCATCGACGCCGTCGCGTTATCGGAAGCCGGCATCCCGTACACCGCGATCACAAAAGGCGATGCGCAGAGCATCTCCATTGCGGCCGCGTCCATCGTAGCGAAAGTCACGCGTGACCGCATGATGATACGCTTCGACAAAGTCTACCCCGGCTACAGCTTCGCGAGCAACAAGGGCTACGGCACGAAGGCGCACTACGAAGGCATCCGAAAGCTTGGCCTCACTCCCATCCATCGCCGCACATTCGTGTAAGGAAATATGTTTTCAGAAAAATTTGTATAACCCGTTGAGAATGAGGTATAATATACACATCAAAAATACTGTTTGGTTGGGAACGGAAACAGGAAGGGGACAGCATGAGCAGACATATGATAATAAAGGAAAATGACGATCACGCGCGCGTAGCTATGCTATCGTCATTGAGAGCGAAGTTAAGCGGTTCACGCAACGTCGATTATTTAGAACAACCCACTGCTTCCAGTATTTTCCGGGGGGGGGTTCCAAAAATTTAGTTTCTCAAGGAACACAGCACACGGCGCGTCAGCGGGTGAGTCCGCGGCGCGCTTTGTTATCTGCGCGCCGGAGGGCGGCGTCATGAACCGCGATAACGTGCCGCGCCGCTCGCTCGCCTACCTCCTCGTATTCACCCTCGTTCTTGGCATCTTTTTCGGCTACGGTTGGGGGGCGCCCGATACGGCGCGAGCTGACGAGAGTCCGACCCAGCCCGACGCCACAGGCGCCTACCTGATAGCGCCGAGCTTCGATTCGCGCAACGTATCCAGGGACGGTTCGAAGACGATAAAGCTCACCGGCAACAACTCCACGATAATAGAGCCGAACGGCGACGAACCCGGTTATATACGGCTTATTCCTCCACAAGTAACCAATCCTTATTCTTTCGGTTCCGCCTTTTTATCGCGGCGCATCTACTCCGAGACGGGCTTCTCCTCCATGTTCGACATATATATGGGTGCAGGTACGGATAAGACCGCGGACGGCTGGGCGTTTATTATCGCCGCTGACACAAACGGTGTCCAGAAAGGATCCGGCACGTTTGGCTATGAAAATATTGCCGGCAGTGACTTCACCAAATCCGTTGCTATTAAGTTCGACACGTATGTGAATAAGTCCGGTGAAAAGGTGCCTTTCATAGGCTACGGTGAAAAAGGCGAGGGCTTCGATGTCGATGGCTTCTCTAACATTCCCCCAGGAACCGATGGAGATGGTGTGACTACAAGGTATATGGGCATAATGGATCCGGCTTTCACAACAAGTGTCAAGGACATCCATTGCTACTGTTGGGTGGATTATGAGTCAAAGAACAAGTTGCTGAAATTCTATGCCAGTTCCCGTCCGGTAAAGCCGGACACGCCTGCTATCAGCAGAAGCTCGGACATCGAGAGCATTATCGGCAACGAGTATTATATCGGATTCTCGGCGGCGTCCGGCGGCTTGGCGCAGGAATATGACCTAAAGCAGTTCTACGTCCTTAACAACTACAAGCCGGATAGCCTCAAGTTCAACGCGGACGGCAAGGGCCTCAGCCCCGATATCCCTATAGTGGAGGACTTCACGCCGCCGACGTCCCCGATAGTCTCACAGTCGGACCTCACGCACTTCACGTTCGGCTCGTCTTCCGATGACAGCGGTGTAGAGAAGTACCAGTACAGCTACTCTGTCAAAGGCGATAAACGCACCGACGCGGGCAATGACTGGACGGGATGGATCGACTACAAGGATAACGGCAAGTACGTGCTGGACGCGTCCGTTCTCGTTGGAATAGAAGGCCTCATATCGAACTCGTCGAAAGTGGAGGCGCGGGCCATAGACAGCTACGGCAACATATCGGCGTCCGCTTCATACACATACGACGCGTCCGCGTGGCCCAGCCTCAGCCTCAGCTCTCCCGTGAACGCGCCTGGAAGCGACAAGGTGCGTTACGCAGACGCGCAAAGCATTACGCTGGACTTCTCGCAGGCGATGAGCCTGACGAGCCCCGGCTCCATCGCCTTAACGGAGACGGGTGGAGACGGTACGGTCGCGCTCGCTGATGGGCCTCTGACGGCGAATGACGCGCGCTGGAAGGGTACGCGCAACCGATTGACGTTGCCGCTTGCGGGAGTAGAACCCGGCGCCAGATATACGGTCAGCGGCGCGGGATTCCGCGGTAGCGCCGGTCTGCTCCAAAGGGAACTGGCCACGCCGTTCACCTATACGGTCATGGCGCGTGAGCAACAGCCGGGTGTTAGCATAGACTACGTGAGTGAGGACCTCGTATTCACGGAAGGAGCCAGCGAGACCTTTTCCGTGAACGGCACATCGTGCGTGGCGGATGCGAGCGGCAGGCTACCTTTGAAGAATATCGGTTACGACGGTAGCGCCAGGAACGTGACGATCATCCGCCCCGGCAAATCGGTGACGGGCAGCTATACGGATGACTCGCTGCCAGCATCGCTTACAAACATCCCCGCGCGCCCGCAGGCGCCTGACGGTCTTTATTCGGCGAACGTGGATTCGAAGAGCAGACTCTACTATAAGCCCCAGGCCGGTGGCAGCCTGACGGACCTCCAGTATACAGCCGCCGCTCCGTCTGCCGGCTCGCGCACATGGACCGCGTGCAGCGTCAGCGAAACCGACGCGTCCGGCTCATATATGACCCTCCCCGACGGCAGCAACGGCAATATCTACGTGCGCAAGGCGGCGAAGGCTGGCGATTCGGGCAATTTCGTAGGCGGCGAGACGAGCGTGCGCATAGCCGACAAGTCCGTTTCGGTCTCCCTCGAGGCCCCGGATCTGGGCGGCAGGATGGGCTATGGTGCGGAAGACAGGCAGGACACCATCCATATCTCTGCCACCGGCAACACTCACGCGAACGTGGATCCGTCACAGATCACGATCACTCAGGAAGCGTCCGCGCCGTTCATACTTACAAAGCCCCAAACATCATTCATCGTCACCCCCGGCCAGGTGGCGCCAAGCAGCCTTACGGTGCGCACGAGCGACGGCATCGGTGTAGGCGTGCACAACGCGACGGTGAACGTGCCATATACATTCGATGACGGCTCGCAGGTCGTCAGCTTCACAGCGCAGACTGAAATATCGCTGGTGGTGACCGAGGCTACGCCTCATCCCGTCATCGACTACGTAGGCGAGAGGATCACGGGTCTCGATGGCGGCGCCACTTACGTCATAGGTGACTCTAGACAGATCAGCACTCCTCACGGTAACGGCTCGATACCCATAGAGGACGATTGGTACGGCAGCGGCATACTTGATGACAAGCCTAAGCTCCAGATCAGAAGATACAACAAGAATACGAACCTGAACTCGGAAGCGTCGGAGCTTGTGATCCCTTCCCGCCCCGCCCGTCCCTCACCTCATGTGGAGCAGGAGACATTTAAGGGATTCGGCAACTCCATGGTAAACGGCATCACGACGGCCATGTCCATTTCAGGCTATAGTGGGAGCACATGGACCGACCTTGCAACGAGCAACCTGGACGGCAAGTTCGACAAGACTGCGGGCACGATCAAGGGCCTTGACAATGGTAGCTATTCTCTGCGCATCAACGCCACGAGCACGAGCTTCAAGTCCCTGCCACAGAATATAGAGATCAAGCCCTCGGCGAAAGACGCGAGCTATGAGCTGACCCTCGGTATAGCCCAGGGTAGCGTGTATTCTCTAGAAGGCCAGAAATACCTCTACTCCGATGATGATGTCGCAACGCATCACGTCGAAGTGCGCAACACGGGCAATCAGACGCTGACGTCCGTCCGGGCTTCGCTGTCCGGGGCTTCCCCATCCGCGTTTACGCTGAATGGGGGCACGATAACGAGTCTCGCCCCCGCACCAGCACCCGCCGTTGACACAAGCAGCATCAGCGTCAATCCTGCGCCCGGGCTTGCGGTAGGCACATATACAGCGACGCTGACGGTGAGCGCTGACTACAGCAGTCCTCTCGGTTCCGGCACGGTGAAGAGAAGCTATGGCCTCAGCTTCGTCGTGGAGAAGGCTAAAATCACGGCTTTTGACTCGCTCACGGACTGGCATCCCGGCATGGAGAACACACAGGCGATCCTGGAAAATCTTCCCTCGGCAGACGCGGTCAGGACAGCCCTCATCAACGGCATGAACGTGTCCGGTGTAGCGAAGATTGACGGATACAAGAAGGTGACGGCTATCCTGGACAGCGGTGGCAGGGCAGAGATTCCCATCACCTCGTGGGGTGGCGGAGATCAATGGAATCCCGGAAAGGAGGGCACGTACACCTTCATCGGTACGATGGATATGGGAGGGCTTGCCGCGAACATAGATCAGAACGCGCATGTTCCGGACGTCGATGTCATACTTGGCGATCTGAGGCACGGTTTCGTTCTGGACAAGACCGGTACGTTCAACTTCCCCTCCGCCCAGTACGGCTACAGCGTGGGAGATAGCGGAGTGCATCCCATGGGCGTGACGATCACGAGCATAGGTTCGGAGTCCACGGGAGTCATGACTGCGGAGCTTTCCGGCCCTGATGCGGCCTGCTTCGAACTCATAGCGGGCTCAAAGCATGGACAGACGGCCGATCTGGATTCCATCACTCAAGAGCACGGAGTGAACACGGCCCTCAGTGTTAGGCCCATACCCGGCCTCACTCCGGAAGCGACGTCCTTAAAGACCTACAACGCGACGGTCACCGTGCGTGGCGAAGGCTCCGAATCCAGGAGCTTTGGCGTATCGTTTACCGTGGACCTCGCGAGGATTACGGCCTTTAAGTCCATAGAGCTGGGCGGGGGCAGGGAGGGAGCGCCTACACTCGGCATGACAGAGGCCGATGTCATAGCCAGTCTTGCCGCGTTGTACCCCTCCGTTACGGCGGTCTGCGCGGGCGGCGGGACGCTATCCTTCCCCGTAAGCGTCTGGTCACCCGACGTGTCCAGCCCCTCGTACAATCCGTCCGTAGCAGGCACATACATGTTCAAGGGGACGCTCGGGGCTGTGCCTCCATACTTCACGGTAGCGAGCGGAGACATATCACCGACCATTTCTGTGACGATAGTGCCTACGGTGAACGCGCAGGAGCCGGCGATTGCGGCGCATCCGCAGGGCGGTGCGCGCTACACGCAGAAGGCCGATCCAGGCAACGCGCTCACCCTGGGAGTCGCGGCCTCCGTAAACGATGACGGCACGCTCAGCTATCAGTGGTATTCAAACACTGTCGCTTCAAACGCGGGCGGTACGCCCATATCAGGCGCTACGGACAGTACATACACCGTTCCGAGGACCGCTACGGGCTTCTACCACTATTACTGCGTCGTCACGAACACGAACAATGCGGTCAACGGCGATAAGCAGACGGTCGCCGCATCTGACGCGGCTACGGTCAATATCTTACGCCGGCCGCAGAGTCCCCTTGTCATATTGGATCCCCATGCGATCTACGCGCGCGTTAGCCCGTTCATCTATCAGCTGGCATTGTCTGGCGGCGACGGCTCGGGCGAAGTGACGTTCTCTAAACTGAGCGGTGATGACAGCATTGCGACCGTATCGACGTCCGGCGCGCTGACCGTGAAAAGCCCCGGTGCAGTGCGTGTCCACGCGCGGAAGGCCGGGGACGCCGACTGGGAAGATAGCGCGTATTCGAATACCGTCATAATAGACATACAGCATCAGCCGTATGATATAGAACAGCGCCCCACGAGGTCGGCCATCTACGGCCAGACGCTTGCGGATGTGCCGCTAACGGACATCACGACCTCGCCCGCCGGCTTGTGGAGCTGGGAGGAGCCGCCTGGCACCCAGGTAGGCCCGCCGGACGATGACGGTATACAGCCGCATCCAGCGACCTTCACGCCGGATTCAGGATCGTACAAAGTCCTCACGAATATGGCCATCAATATCTATGTCTCCAAAAAGCCTGTGACGGTGTCCGGCATCACCTTTGCTGACAAAAGTTACGATGGAACGACGACAGCCGGGATCAGCCAGGCGCCGGTCATAGATGGGATAATAAACGGGGACAGCGTCGGCTTGGAGGCGGATGGTGTGAGCTGGGCCTTTGCCGCAGCTTCCGATGCCGCAAGCGTGGAGGTCGCGGGAGATAACGGCATTGTGATGCCCGTCATACGCACGGGAGACTACGCCATAGTGGGTAGCCATGCCAGGAACTACACCCTTGCACAGCCGGTCGGCAGCTTCTCCGCGCGCATCAAGCCCGGATTTGCGGCAGACGACGGCGTCCACTACACTACCTCGTTGAACGGGCATGGCGTGACGAGCGGAGCCCTGACAGTCACGGCAAGGGATGGATATGGCGTGGCCGTTCCCATCGCCTCCGGCGGTTCCTTTACCGATCCTGGGCATAACGATCCGTGGGCTCAGTCCGTCGAGATCACGAGCGCCGCGGTAACGGATGGCAGTGCGTCCTTCTACGTGCGCCGCACGGGATCGTCCGCGGACGACGGCATAGCGCCGAACGAGATATCGAAGAAAGAAAGTATCACGTATACGATAGATAAAACGCCGCCGATAGCTGAGGTAGCGTATAGAGATAACCTGTTCCGGCAATTCCTGAACACCATCACCTTAGGCCGGTTTTTCAAAGACACGCTGGACATAGCGATTAAAGCCGATGACCCTACGGGCGCCGGCATAGAGCATACCTACTATTATATAGATCGCTCCCCCGGTAGCGCCCCGCTCACCGAAGATGAGCTTGAAAGCCATGGTTGGCTTACTTACAACGATATATCAAAGCCGCACATCTCAGACAGCGCGAAAATCGCTCTTTATGTCAAGCCCGTGGACAAAGCGGGCAACTGGCAGATATACAAAGACGGCATCGTCATATACAAAGACGCCGAGCCCGAAGCGAACAGATATATTCACTACGTCAAGGCGACCAAGGCAGACCAGACTACGGACGTCACCCGCAATGGCAACGAGGTTCTGGACGTGAAGTACGGCAGCCAGATACTCACGCCCGGAGCGGTCGTCTGGGTAGCAGGTTCCAGCATCACGTTTGCCGGCGAGTATCTGGATACCTTTGTAGCTAGTGATGAGCCATATACCTTTACCGTGACATACCGTCCGTTCGGTGTGACGTACAGCGCGGTGGAAGGCAATGAGGCCCCGTCTACTACGGCCATCAAACTGTATGTTAGCAAGCATGAGCAGTCGGCCCCGTCCGTCACGATAGGCGGAGTGAGCCCTCCCGCCATGTCGGGAGGCCAGAGCACGGATGGCATAATCAGCACATCATACGGCATCCCCCCGTTCATTCTTGCCGCTACCGCATCCGGCGGCTCGGCGGACTACGTATGGACGGTATCGCCTGCCGCCGCGTCCCCCATCACCATAGGAGCGTTGTCAGGATATGAAGGAGGGAGCGCGGTCGCGGTCGCGGTCACTCTCACTGGCATAGGCCGGTCCGAGATCACGGTATACAGGCCGGGTGACGATAGCTACAGCGCATCGCCCTCCCGTAGGATCACGGTGAATGCGTATGACAGCGCATCGCCTACACCCGGCGGCTCCGAAAATCCGCCCGACCCCACCGTCACGCATGGCGCGTTCACATCGAACGGAGCTGTTGCCAATGCGGATATGAGATGGTCCACCGATATCAGATGGAAAGCCGCAGAAGACGATATCACGCGGGAAGCGAACATAGAGTACTACCTCTACCATTCGGATAGCCCGTCGAACAACATTACGAACCCGGGTGACTGCGAGAAAAACGGCACGTTGCTTACTAGCGGCAGTGCCCTCACTTCCCACTCCGCGATCGCTCTGACGTCCGGCGCTATTCACTGGTTCAACGTCGTGGCTAAGGACGCGTCCGACAACAAGTCCGCCTACAATGCTGTGCGCGTCATAACGCCTCTGTGCGTGAGTTTCTCCGCTATAAGGGAAGGTGGTATAGACGGTATAGAAGCCTCGTCAGGCATTCGCGTCACATTCGACAAAGATGTGACGGGATTCTCATCGGAGCCCGTTTCTATCGGGGCGAATGCGTACGAGACAGCCGCCGTGGATGACGCGGGCGATTCTGATCTCAAGACATGGAGCATCCCTATTACGGTAACGGGCGCCAATCGTTCCACCACGATCGTTACGTTAGCCGCGTGGACAGATCGGTCGAACTACCACAGCTACATTCCAAGACCAGCTGCCGTGAGCGGCATAGAGCTGTTCGCCCCCGATCCCTGGCCCACACCTTCTGCTGTTATAGACTATGATGCTGAGACGATCAGGAATCTATCTCCCGGCGGCATCTACCAGTTCAACTATAACGGCGGTAGCTACGAAGGGGAAAGGACAATCAATCCTGAAGGATCCTATCCCATCCCCTTCGACAAGTTCGGCTATAGGCTCGGGATCATAAAGGTAAAGAGTGTAGACGACGCGAAGGAGAAGTCTCCGGCGCAGTTCATAGACATACCGAATCGTCCGGATATGCCTTCAATTGACGTCACACAGCCCGGCGCGAACACTGGCCCGACTTCCAGAGGCGCGGTCACAATCACGAACTACAATTCGGCGCTGGACTACCAATACCGCAAGATGAGTGAGGTAACATGGACCGAGGCCGGTGAGAACACGATCACGGGCCTGGAGGGCGGCCGCTACTACATCAGGGTAAAGCCGTCCGACAGTAGTTTCGCGAGCAACTTGGTACCGTTCTACATCCGTGCCTTTGACGAAGTGCGCTTTGAACCTGCGCTTGAAGGATACGCGCAGCCGACCCCGCGGGTCGTTACGATAGACGCGGGCCTTACGATCTCGGCAGTGACGCTGACCGGCGGGGGGTACACGTCGTTCGAGCATAGGACTTCGGGCAGTGCGCACCTGTTGCAGCCCCAGGTGGGGCTCAGGCGCGGTACGCATAAAACGACGGCGCACATCACGTATGAGGATACGGACGGTTCATCTAAAACCCTGGATGAGAACGTCATCTTTACCGTCTACCCGAAAGTGGAGTTCATGAGCGGCGTCACGCCCGGCGCGTTAGCGACGGATGAGGATAATGACGGCCTCACCGACACGCTGACTCTGAACTTCAAATATCCCGTGGATCTACGCCCCTACGGTGGCAGTCTGTTCATAGGGGACGCCGCGGAAAAGAAGAAGGAACAGACGGGCTTCACGTACGTGAACGAGGATCTGACCGTCTACAAGCTGAAGATCACTCCCCTGGTCACTGCGGTGACGGGCAAATCCATCACTGTCAGGGTACGCATGGGACAGCTCGCTAATTCAGGGGACTACGCCTTTCAGACCGCCTCTCAGGGTGGTGAGGGCAGTGTATACAATTACGACGCCAGCGTCAGTATCCCGCGCGGGATAAAGGAGGTAAAGCTCATAGATTCCTTGCCTGGCTGGGATTCCGCCCTGCTACAGTTCACTCTCATGAAGGGCGAAGGTTTCTACGGCATCAAGGCTGATGATCTGACATGGACGCCGTCTCCGGCGGCAGCCGTATACGATGGCCCGATCACCCTTGGCGGGGATGCGAAGGTGAACATTAGAGGAGTGTACCGCATAGACTTGGATTACGACCAGTCTACAGGTGTGGGATATACCTACCGTCTTCACATTGACGTGGTGAGCGCGGGTGCGTTGACCGTCGCTATTCCGAGTTACGGGGCTATAGCGACGCACGCGGGAATCGTCATAAAAGGAGACAGGAAAGCCTCTGGCTTCATCTACTTCCTCGACGATAGCGGCCGCAACTATCCCACAGACCGCAACGCGCGTCAGATGTTCGGTTCTCTAAACATAGACGGTGTTGAATACAGCGCCCCTGCCCTTAGCCTGCGTACGAGCGCTGGACTGGATAATTCGACCATATCCGCTGTATACCTGGACGAGCGGGAGCTTGATCCCTCCGCCTACAGCGTAAAGGTCGCGGAGAAGGATACGCATTTAATATTCGACGGTTATGATTACGGCCTGGTCACAAACCAAGCCATCGTATATCTGAATGAGGGCTGGACCAGGCAGGATGGCGATCATGTGATCGGCGCACTTTTTGAGACGACAGATACTACGACCCCCAGCTATATCGCTGCCACTTGCGTCGTAAATGTGGATGGGATTACCTCCACCTACCCTCTGACGATGTTGGAAGGTGAAGGCGGAACGGGTGCCGTTGCGAAATCCTCTGATGGGATCCCTGCAAACACATATACCACACATGGGGCATTTGAGGCCGGCGCTGATGTCAAGATAGAAGCGCGGCCAGCAGAGGGATTCAAATTTGGCAGATGGAGTCAGGTATCAGAGCCCGGCATAGAGCTTCCTGAGACGTCCATAGGCTCCATCACGATGCCGGCGGAGGCCGTGACAATAGAGGCGATATATACGGACGGTACACCTCCCGTGACGAGCGTCATCCCCACGTCAGGTTCGTGGATCCCTGCGCCCGGCCTCGTGAGGCTTGAGGCCTATGATGTCGATCCTACCACCGCATCCGCGGTAGGGGGGATAGCGGAGATAAATTACATCGTAGATGGCGTGGCGCATAAGGTTCAGTCTTCCGGCGCTGCTATCAATCTGACCACAGAAGGCGTACATAGTATCGAGTACAGCGCCGTGGATAAGGCGGGCAATCGTGAGGCGACAAGGAGCGCTGTCATGTACCTGGACGAGACCGTACCTACGGTCAGCATCCAGTTCAACGGCGCGGCGCCCGCCACGTTCGACCCCAGTCCGCAGGTCGTGCATTTCTATACCAAGGACAAGATGGCCGGTGACATCAAGTTCACGGTCAACGCTGGAGATCAGGGTTCAGACCAGATCAAGGAGACGAAGTATCTCGTCACCACCTCGTCGATAGAAACGCCTTCCGATGCTATTCATGCGGCTGGCTGGCAGGTTTATACCGGACCGTTCCTCGTCACCACGAAGGGTGCGTACTACGTCTACGCGCAGGCCGTGGACGGCGCGGGCAACGTGACGGTCGTGAACACTCAGGGTATCGCCATATATGAAAACAGCGAGCGGGATACGTCATCCATCACGTTCGAGAAGCTGTCAGGCCATGATGTGGCGGCCAATGTAAGACTGAACGGCAACAGCATAGCGGGCATATCGAACGGCGCGCTGAGCTTGACGCCTGGAGTGGACTACATCACTGGTGAAGATACAGTCACGTTTGGCGCGGCCTATTTGCAGACTCTACCCGTGGGCAGCCATGAGCTTTCCATATCATACAAACCGCAGGGGTATCCGTATGTTCAGACTTACGGCAACCAGCCGCCGGATACTACGGCACTGACCGTAAACGTACGGACGGCGCCACTGTCGTTCTCTCTCGTGGCTGACCCGACGTCCGGCGCGGTGTACGGGGAGGGAAACGTGATGCTCAAGGCTGTGGCTAATATCGACGATGAAGCGACAGGAAAGGTGATATTCTATAACGGCGCTACATCTATAGGCGCGGCTACGATGGAAGATAGCATAGCCTCGGTCCGCGTCACACTGGACGCGGGGACGCATAGCGCCATCAGTGCCGAGTACGAGGGAGATGATAACTACGGGCCTGGAACGGCTACCATGGCCGCTTACTTCGTAGGGAAGGCGGACCGTCAGGCGCCTACGATCTCTGAGGGCTCGATCACCGTGGAGTACGGTACAGCGGGCCTCATCCTTCATGCCCTGGGTGGCAATGGGGATCGGCACGAATGGACTAGCGCCGATACGTCCGTCGTCACAGTAGGCGGCGATGGTGCGGAAGGAGTCGCCCAGATAGTGGGCATAGGCACGGCGCAGATCCAGGTGAAGATACTGGCGAGTGACAATTACAATGAGTCGGCCTACAGCGACCCCATCACCATCACTGCGGGCCAAAGGTCCGTTCAGATCATGGGAGTGATGGCGACCGATAAGGTGTATGACGGGGACAAGGCGGCGACCCCCATCACGGAAAGCGCGAGCATATACGGGAGGCGTCAGGATGACGCCGTGACATTTGTGGTCGGTACGGCGGCGTTTGACAGCGCTACGGCCGGAGCTGACAAGACGGTTACGTTCGCGGGGTTTGCGCTTGCGGGCGCCGACTCCGCGAAATACACCCTCGCATCGCAGCCCGCGGCCACGACCGCGGATATACTTAGGGCGACGCCTTCCGCCGTTGTCGGGGCGCCCACAGCGACGGGCATATACTTCGGGCAGCGCGTCAGCGACTCCACCCTCTCAGGAGCGGTCATTGGCGTTACAGGCGCCGCGCTCGATGGTACCTGGGCGTGGCTGCAAGGCGCGGGGGAACTCATACCCGGAGAGGACGATACATCGCTCAGCGCTACGGGTTACGACTATGTCGCAGCGTTTACTCCGGCGGACACGGCCAATTACATAGTCCTGACGACGCCCACCAGCATCCATGTGAGCCGCGCGGCCGTGCGCCTCGCGGGCGATCAGACCGCCGCATACGGCAGCCCGATCTTCATCACGCACGCGGGCGTCACCCAGGACAATACGCTCGCGGATGTCACGATCTCATCCATCGTGGTCAGTACGCACGGCGGCTCCGAGGTGAACGTACAAGGTAGCTGGGCGTGGGATGTGTCCGATCCCGGTAGCCATGCGTATACCGTCACGGGATCCACTACCGAAACCGCGACGTTCACACCGCATGACCAGAGGCTGGAGACGAAGGCATTTGACGTAGACTTCTACGTGGTAGACGCAAGGCCGTATATAGAGGTGACGCCCATCATCTCCCCGGCGGCTTATGGCAGCAGGGTAGGAAACGTGGGTATATCGGAGGCTGGCGCAATGGTGTATGTGGACAAGATATCCGGTAGCGCCGTCGTAGCAGGCGTACCTATCGCCGGCGAATGGTCATGGAGGAACGGAGAGGATTTCATCACGAGCAAGGCCAAAGTGAACGATGAAGTCACGCACCAGTCCACCCTCGTTTTCAAGCCGGAATCGCCGTATGTCACGGTAGAGGCCATCGTGAATATACCGGTGGAGAAGGTGAGTATCTCCGGGCATGTGCCTGGCAACGCTCCGGCAGTACAGTTCGGGCAGGCCCTCAGCGCCTCGGCCATAGGCTCGCCATCCGGGATATATGAGCCGAACAGCGGATTCAGGTTCGTGGGCACGGACGAAAGCGGCGATGCAAACATAGCCGGTACGCTGAGTTGGAAAAACGATACCATCATCCCCGAAACCGCCCCGTCCCCGGGAGCGGTCTATGTAGCCGTATTCATTCCGACGGGCGAATGGGCGAACGTCTACAATGCGCCGTACGAACTCACTATACCTGTGAAGGTTCTGGCGGAACCGAGTGTAGATAGCGCTCTGAATAAAATTCTCTATGGGAACGGCATATCGCTAAGCGCGATTCAGATACTGGATTATGTGAGCGCTGATATCGCTATAGGTAACTATACGCCGAGCGCAATAATGGCCCTAAGGAATGCTGTAGACTCTCTCAATAGCAGCAAAGAAGATATCGATCAAGGTACAATATCACAATACGACGCGCAAAGGCTATTGGAGCAGGTCAATAGCGCCATTAACGGCCTGGTGCATGACCACCCCGTCCTTGATGATTCGAGGCCTGGAGGCATCACGGGGACGGGCCAGGATATCCGCATAGAGATTCGCGGGCAGTATGAGAGCGTGGACGAGGTGACG
>JAISLZ010000102.1 GCA_031277015.1 Eubacteriales Family XIII. Incertae Sedis bacterium
TACATCTGGCTTCCCGATACTAGTAGTACCGATGCGCGCGTGCGGCTGAACATAGGCAGAATGGCCTACGCGGCGGCCTATACGCGCCCAGCGGCTGATACTGTGAACGAGACCCTCAACCCTCCCGACCTCGAAGTCACGGCCACGGGCACGCACGCGGACGACCCCGACGCCTGGGCCTGGGAGGGCGATGCGCTCACCTTCAAGAAGGCCGGTCGCACCGCCTACACCGTCAAGATGCGCGAAGGCACAGATTCCACATTCCAGACCATACGGATAAAGCCTGACGGGGCGACCTTCTACAGCATCACCCTCGAAGATGTGACCATCGACGCAAGCGAAGACTACGGCACGCCTAACGCCAGCGCCTTCATGCTGGTCTCCACCCCTGAGTCGGGTGAGCCCAATGCGGCGCGGGTGAACCTGACGCTTGTGGGCACCAACTCCTTGACCGGGAGCGGCACGGGCGCCGGTCTGGAGGTCTCGGCCACCGCCAAGACCGGCGGCTCTAATGTGACCGTCCCCGCGAAGCTGGTGATAGACGGAAAGCCCGGCGAAAACGGCGCATCCGGTTCCCTTACCGCGCAGGGCGGCACCAACGCCGCCGGCATAGGCGGCACGGGCATCAACGACGCACATCGAAAACACGGCGGTGAGATCACGATAAACGGCGGCGCGGTCACGGCCACCGCAGGCGCGGGCGGCGGCGCGGGCATCGGCGGCGGCGGGGTTGGCGACAGCGGCGACGTCACGATAACGGGCGGCACGGTCACGGCCACGGGCGGCGATGACGACGAAAACCCCGGCTCCGGGATAGGCAAGGGTCACGGCGGCAGCGCTGCAAGCGGCACCTTCACTGTTAGGGGCGGCACGACCGTGGCCAAGAGCGGCACGGGAGGCGAGCCTGACGCCTCTATCAGCTTCTCCAAGGCCTACATAAGCGGGGGCAGCGTCAACGGCTCGTTCAATAATGTGCGGCCCAAGAAATCCGGAAATCTAAACCCTTGGCAGGTTAATGTCTACCTCAACACGCTTACAGTCGGCGGTGGTGGTGAGGAGGCGACGAATGCCGCAATCGTGTCGGGCAGCATAGACGGAGTGCATTGCAACCAGACCGGCGTACTCGTAGATGGAGGCTCGGGCGGCCACGGCATACGTGACGTGAAGACCGACGCCGATGGCAAGGTCTACCTCTGGCTGCCCGCGACCACGGAAGCCAAGCAAGTACGTCTTACCACGGGCGGCAAGAACTACTCCGTCACCGGCGACCGCCCCGAAAACGACACAAAAACCGCGACGCTCACCAATGAGGGCGGTAGCGTGGTGACCATAGCGGAGATACAGGGCATCACGCCGCCCGCAGTCGGGGAGGTGGCCGCAACGGCCATCACGCCCAACGCGCAGTACAGCGGCGCGGTCACTTGGAAACCTGCCCCGCAGGAAGGCCGGTTCGACTACAACACGGGCTATGAAGCGGAGATAATCCTCACCGCCAAGGACGACTACACCTTTGAGGGCTTACCCGAGAACTTCTTTGCCGTCGAGGGCGCCAACCGCCTTGAATACCGGCTGGATAGAGACAAGGAAGAGAACAACGTGGTCCTTGCGGAGTTCCCGAGGACGGCCCCGGACAAATCCGCCCTTAGCGCCGCGGTAACTACTGCTGAAGCGATAGAGTATACGAGCCAGGCAGGCGATGATAAATGGGACGCCCTGCAGGTAGCTATCGCCGAAGGCGAGGCAGCGCTGGCAAACGAGAGCGCGAACGAGCTTCAGGTGAGGGTGGCCAGAGAAAACATAGACACCGCTATAACGGCGCTGCCCGATGCCACCGTCACCTTCGACGCGAACGGCGGCGAGCCTACTACGGCGGCGCGCACCAAGAAGCTGGGCATGCATGTGGGCGAGCTTCCGGAACGCCCGGCAAAGGTGGGCTACACGTTCAGCGGCTGGTTCACGGCGCAGACCGGCGGCGAAAAGGTCACCGCCGCAACCACAGTGACGGCCGACGTCACCTACTACGCGCAGTGGACGGCGAATCCCCCGCCCCCTCCATCCACCTTCACCGTGACCTTCGACGCGAATGGCGGCTCCGCTGTCGCAACGCGCACCGTAGCGACGGGCTCACCGATCGGCAAACTCCCGCAAAGCGCGAAAGCAGGCTATACATTCAGCGGCTGGTTCACGGCGCAGACCGGCGGAATCCAGATCGGTCCCGACACCATAGTGACCGGCAACGTCACGTATTACGCGCAGTGGACACCAAATACCTACACGGTGAACTTCACCGTTACCTTCGACACGAACGGCGGCTCCGCGGTCGCGCCGCGCACAGTAGCGTCGGGCTCAGCTATAGGCGAGCTCCCGCAAAGCGCGAGAACAGGCTATACATTCAGCGGCTGGTTCACCGCGGCATCCGGCGGTTCCCGGATCAGCCCTTACACCGTAGTGACGGGCGATATCACTTACTGGGCGCAGTGGACGAAGAACACGAATACCCACACCTACACCGTGACATTCGACGCAAACGGCGGCTCCTATGTCGCGCCGCGCACCGTGGTTCAGGGTTCAGCCATAGGCAAACTGCCGGGCAGCACTCGGACGGGCTATGTGCTCAAAGGCTGGTACACAAAGAAGTCCGGCGGCTTGCGGTTGGGCGTGGACACAAAGGTGACGTCGGATGCCACCTACTACGCGCACTGGCAGGCAAAGACTTATAAGGTCAAGCTCAAGAACGGATCAAAGACCGTCAAGACATACACGAGGGCATACGGCTCAAAGCTCGGCAAACTTCCTAAGCCAAAGAAGAAGGGCTATACCTTCAAGGGATGGTACACGAAGAAGAAGGGTGGTGCCAGGATCGTGCAGGCGTCCAATGTGAAGAAGAATGCCACTTACCACGCCAGGTGGGCGCGTGACGCGAGGGTAGTGGACGCGTCCTTCGTCAGGTTGCGTCACAGACCATCCGATACCTCCAAGACGATCAAGCTCGTGAGCCGCGGGCAGAAGCTCGAGTACATCTCCAGTCACGGTAGTTGGCGCAAGGTCAGGGCGGGCAAGGATGTCGGCTATATCTACGGGAGGTATGTCAAGATAGGGTGAACCGCCGGTCCTCTCCTTGCCAATCCCTCTACCATCTGTCCTGCCAAACCCATCTCTGTCAAGTCAAACACTTGACGGAGGTTTTGCCTTGTGTTATTATTTTTCCATTATATAAATGTAAAGTATTGTGGCGGATAGGCGTACCGGGCGCAGCGAAGGCAAAGGACATATGGCGGGCACGATCAGAGATCCCATGAATATACAGCCTGGATGGGACATCGGCGTACAGCGGTCCATAGGCGCGGCGGATGGCGACGGACAGCCCGGTGGGGCAAGCATGAGCCTTCTCTACGACTATTACGGCGGCTTGCTCGGCGAGAGGCAGGGTCGGGTATTCTCTCTCTACCACGAGGATGACCTGTCGTTGTCGGAGATAGCTGAGCTTATGGGCGTTACGAGGCAGGGCGTCCACGATGCGCTGAAGCGGGCAGAGGCTCGGCTCGCCGCATATGAGGAAAAGCTCGGGCTCGTAGGGAAGCGTGAGGCGTGGCTCGCCGCGCTGGATAGGATAGACCCGGCAGTGGCGCGCATGCTCGAGAAGGAAGTGGATATATAGATGGCGTTTGAAGGATTGTCCGAAAAACTCCAGAGCGTTTTCAAGAAGCTCAAGGGCAAAGGCGTGCTGACGGAGACAGATATCGACGAGGCGATGCGCGAGGTCAAGCTCGCGTTGCTTGAGGCCGATGTCAACTTCAAAGTCGTGAAGGGGTTCGTCGCGACGGTGTCTGAGAAGGCGAAGGGCGCGGAGATACACGCGGGACTGAACCCCGCACAGCAGGTCATCAAGATCGTGCAGGACGAGCTCGTCGGGCTCATGGGCGGCACGAACAGCAAGCTCACGTATTCGCCGAGCGGATTCACCACGATCATGCTCGTGGGGCTGCAGGGTACGGGTAAGACGACGACGGCGGGCAAGCTCGCCATGTGGCTGAAATCGGAGGGTAAGCTGCCCATGCTCTGCGCCTGCGACATCTACCGCCCGGCTGCCATAGACCAGCTCGAGGTCGTTGGGCAGCAGGCTGGGGTTCCGGTGTTTACTGATAGGGAGAGTGGGGACCCGGCGGACATAGCGGAACGCGCGATCAAGGACGCGCGCGTGCGAGGTTACAACGTCATGATCGTGGACACGGCCGGGCGCCTGCAGATAGACGAAGCCCTCATGGATGAGCTCCGCACCCTCAAGAAGCGCGTTCGCCCACACGAGATATTGCTCGTGGTCGACGCGATGACGGGCCAGGACGCGGTGAACGCCGCAGAGGGCTTCAACGACGCGCTTGGTGTGGATGGCGTCATCATGACGAAGCTCGACGGCGATTCGCGTGGCGGCGCTGCGCTGTCCACGAAGTCCGTCACGGGCAAGCCGATCAAGTTCGTCGGCGTCGGCGAAAAGCTCGACGCGATCGACCCATTCCATCCCGACCGCATGGCATCGCGCATACTGGGCATGGGCGACGTACTCTCTCTCATCGAAAAGGTCGAAAAGGAATATGACGATGAACAGGCCGAGGCCCTCGAACGCAAGATGCTCAAGAACGAGTTCACGCTTGAGGATTTTCTGGATCAGATGGGGCAGATCAAAAAGCTGGGAGGGCTCGCCGGCATCATGGGCATGATACCGGGCGTCGGAAAGGTGAAGGATGACGAGCTTGAACGCGGTGAAAAGGATCTCGTGAGGATGGAGGCGGTCATGCGTTCCATGACGAAGGAAGAGAGGCGCGATCCGTCGATATTGAACGCGAGCCGGAGGAAACGTATATCCGCGGGTTCAGGGCAGCCCGTGTCCATGGTGAATACCCTCGTGAAGCGTTACGGCGAGTCGCGCAAGCTCATGAAACAGTATATGGGCGGCGGCAAGCGCAAGATGCGCATGCCCGGAATGCCGGGAATGTTCTGATGATTTATTTTAATTAATGGTTTAACCGGCGCGGTAAGCGTCATGTGTGATCGGTAGTAGTGTACAGAAGGAGATAACCAATGGCAGTAAAAATCAGGCTCAAGAGGATGGGTGCGAAGAAAAAGCCTTTCTATCGCGTGGTAGTCGCGGACTCGCGGAGCCCGCGCGACGGCAGATTCATAGAGGAGCTTGGATGGTTCGATCCGCTGAAGGATCCAGCGGAGTTCAAGATCGATGTTCAGGCCGCGCGGAAATGGCTCGGCGACGGCGCCAAGCCCACGGACACGGCTAAAGCCCTTCTCAGGAAGGCCGGCGTCTATGAGGTTCCGGAGGAAGATGATCATGTGGATGCGGTAGCTGTGGCTGTGGATGAACCCGCGGTCGAAGCTCCGGTGGCCGCAGATGAGCCTGTAGCCGCAACGACGGCGGTCGTGGACGAGCCCGACGCCGAAGTGCCCGTGGACGTGGACGAGCCTGTAGCCGAAGCGCCCGTGACCTCCGAGGCCACCGCCGCGGATAGCGAAGGCGCGGAAGAAGATCAGAGGTGAACAGCATGGAAGAACTTGTAAGAACAATAGCTAAGTCGCTTGTGGACGAGCCCGACTCCGTTGAAGTCAGGACCGTGGAGAGCGGTGACGATGTCACCATAGAGTTGCGTGTTTCGGACAACGATATGGGAAAGGTGATCGGTAAACAGGGCCGTATCGCCAAGGCGATGCGCACGGTCGTCAAAGCCGTAGCCACGAGGGAAAACAAGAGGGTATCCGTAGACATACTACAGTGACCGACAGGATACTCATCGGAAGAATATCCGGCGCGTCAGGCGTCAAAGGAGAGATCAAGCTCTTTCATTATTCGGGCGAGAGCGAACGCGTCGCAGGGATAGGGGAGCTTTTTTTCCTGCCCGTCGGCGTGGATGAGGAAAGGGCCGGCGCGTCAGTCCGCGGCTTTGTACGGCGTAAAGTGCTGTCCATGAGGTACAGGGGCATGACCCCCATCCTTCTGGTGGATGGCATAGACACGAGGGACGCGGCTGAAAGCCTTGTGGGCGCTGAGGTTTATGTGGACAGGGATGCACTCCCTCCCCTGGGCGAGGGTAGCTACTACGTTGAGGCGATAACGGGGTTTACCGTAGCGGGCGAGGATGGTGGGAGGATAGGCGAGGTGGCTGGTGTCATGGCCAGCCCCGCTCACGATATTCTGCGTGTGGCGCCCGCGGATGGTTGCGGGGAGCTCCTGCTGCCAATGGTCGACGCGTTCATCCTTTCAGTCGACACGGATGCGGAAGTGATAACGGCCAAGCTACCCGACGGCCTCGCGGACGTGTATGTGAAGTCAGGGGCTCGCGAGCCCACGCGTAAGGTGAGATGAAGATAGATATTCTCACTATATTCCCAGGGATGTTCGGTGAAGTCATGGGAGCGGGTATCGTGGGCCGGGCCGCTGACGAGGGCCTCATTGAGGTGAATGTTCATGATCTTAGGGCGTATAGTGCGGATAGGCATCACAGGACGGACGACGAACCCTTCGGCGGCGGGGCGGGTATGATCATGACCGTGCAGCCCATAGCGTCTGTCCTGGAGGATATAGCGGCGGACGGCACAGGGGCAGACAGCGGACGACTCGTCTATATGTCTCCGCGCGGCAGGCCGCTCGACCTTGGCCTCGCGGAGGCGTTGCTGGAGGAGAACCGCCTGGTGATACTATGCGGCCGCTACGAGGGCGTCGATCAACGCGTGATAGACGCGTTCGGATTTGAGGAGATATCCATAGGCGACTACGTGCTCACCGGAGGGGAGTTGCCGGCCATGGTGCTCATTGACGCGGTCTGCCGCCTCATACCTGGCGCGCTCGGCTCGGACGCGTCACACGACGTAGAGTCCGTCTACTCCGGGCTGCTGGAATACCCGCAGTACACGCGGCCCGCCGAGGTTGATGTCAGGGGAGAGACACTGACCGTCCCCGAGGTGCTGACGTCCGGACACCACAGGCGCATCGATTTATGGCAGTACGAACACTCTCTCGAACTGACGAAGGAGCGGCGTCCTGATCTGTTTGAGAGGTATGTTCGCGAATACGGCGAAGGCGGCAGGTTCGCATCATCGCTTGAACCTGACAAAAAAGATATTTTATTCAAAATAATCAACTCGAGTGAATATTGATTTTATCCCGGAGAATCCTATATCCGCCGCACTAATCCGCAAACTTTCCTCCCATATAAAATTTATATTACAAAACCGTCTCCCTGTTGCGCGTCGGGAGACCCGGATATAAAGTATTAGCATGAAAAGTGTAACGAAAGCCCTGCTCATCGTTTTTATTGTTGTAGCGGCGGGGCTGTATCTATATCTCGAAGTCGTGCCTAAGATAGCAGGGATGAGCGAAAAGACCGTCGTGCTCGAATATGGCGATTTGCTCGTCTCCGATGAGGCCGAGGCGCTATTTGTCCGTGACGAGACGCTCTTTGGTTCGAAGAACGGCGGCGCCGTCGTCTACGAGCAGGACGAGGGTACGAAGGTGCGCAAGGGCGTCCGGATCATCTCAGTGGAAGGCGGCGCTACGGCCGATACGTCGACGGGGACGGCTATAGACAGGATAAGGGAGCTGGCGGGCGGCGACATGAAGATGACGGGGTCATTCAAGGCGGACAAAACGTCGGTGGTGAGCTATTACGCGGATGGCTATGAGCGCCAAATATCGGTCGGGAATCTGGACGCCGTGACGCGGGAGGATATGGCATCCTGCCCTGAAAGGGGCGAGTCCCTGAATACGGAGCGTGTGTCCGCGGGCGATCCCGTCTACAAGTTGACGAACAACAACGAATGGTACATGATATACTGGATAGAGCCGGGGGGCGACGCGAAGCGTTACTCTACGGGCAGCGCCGTCACCGTGTCGATCGGCGACACCGGGGTCAGCGCCGAGGTGTATAGCGCGGAATCCGACGGTAAGATGCTCAGGGTGATTCTACGCTCGGATATGTACTACAAGGATCTGGCGCGCGTCAGAAAGTCGGACATCAAGATCGTGTTCGCCGAGTACAAGGGCCTGGTGGCGGGTAAGAGGACCATCGCGGAGAGGAACGGCGTTCCAGGTGTTTTCGTCAAGCAGCGCGCGGGTGGATACAAATGGGTTCCCGTGAAAATATTAAAAGAGACGGGCAATGATTGTATTCTGTCCGTCGGTGTATATTATGATGAAGCGGGCAAACAGGTCGGTACGGTGAACTATTATGACGAGGTGCTCGCCGAGCCGGAGTCGCGTATGGTCAAGGCGGAGTGATATGAAGGACAGTATATCGGAGAATCTGGATTCCGTAATGCAAAGGATAGCCGCCGCGGCGGAGAGATCAGGGAGGTCGGCCTCAGACGTGAGGCTCGTCGCGGTCTCCAAGACCAGGACGCCTGACGAGATCAAATCCGCGATAGAGGCGGGCGCGTTAGACTTAGGTGAGAACAAAGTGCAGGAAATAACATCCAAATACGATATCCTGCGGGTGTTCACAGAAAATTCAACAAAAAACCGCAATATAAAGTGGCATATGATTGGACATCTGCAACGTAATAAGGTAAAATACATAGCGGACAAGGTGAGTCTTATCCATTCGGTCGATAGCCTTAGGCTGGCCGATGAAATAAGTCGGCGGATGGACGCCTGCGGGGGCACGATGGATGTGTTGTTGCAGGTCAACGCCGCGGGTGAAGCAAGCAAGTCCGGCGTGGCTCCTGGTGAGGTTACGCGGCTTGTTTCAGATATCATCGAGTCTTGCGCAAACGTCAGGATACGGGGTTTGATGACCATAGTCCCGTTTGCGGAGGATCCCGATGACGTACGGAGGTATTTCAGCGATGTCAGATCGCTCTATGACGCGGTCGGGCGTGAATATAGGTGTGAAAGACTTGATTTCAGATGGTTGTCTATGGGTATGACGCATGACTTTGAGGTAGCGATAGAAGAAGGCGCCAACATGGTCAGGGTTGGGACCGGAGTATTTGGTCCCAGGGTTTACGCACGGGACGCATAGCCAGGCAAGACAAATATTATTACGGAGGATTCATTCAATGGCTTTTTTCGACAAACTCAAAACATTGGTCGGCGTTGAGGACGACGAGTTCGCGGAGGATTATCTCGACGAGGAGCCTATACAGCCCAAGCCACAATCCGTCTACGGGCTCGGCGAGCGCAACAAGACTATTGGTCGGGACAGGCCCGTGTGGACGCCTCCTCCGCGTAGCAGCAGGCCGTCACCCCTTTACAGTGACAACCACATAAGACCATTAAGGCAGGACAACGTGATAGACACCTCGGCCGGAAGCACCCTCAGAGCTCTCACCCAGAAATTCAAAATAGTAGTAGTCGAGCCCAAGGCGTTCGAAGAAAGCACGAGGCTTGTCGACAACCTTAAGTCCCGTAAGCCCGTCATCATCAACTTTGAGAAGGTAGAGCACGACATCGCCAAACAGATATTTTATTTTCTCAACGGCGCCACGTACGCGCTTTCCGGCAATGTGCAGAAAATTGCGAACAACATATTCGTATTTCTCCCCGAGAATGTGGATGTCTCTACGAGCTCCGAACATGACGGGATGACTTTTGGGGCGGAAAACGGCAATCCTTGGCAGAGATAGCGCCAGGTTTGTAAGTTCATTATAGTTATGGTTGCTTTCTGTGTCGACATCATTCTCAGGATACTCACCTGGATTTTGATCATCCAAGCTATTTTAAGTTGGTTTGTAGGACCCTTTCGCGGCAGGGCTTCCGGCGCGATAGCGCAGATATACAGCGGCATCTCGTTCTTTACATATCCGATCACGTGGCCTGCGCGCGCCATACTCGCGAAGGTGAACACCGGGCCGATGGATTTCTCACTGTTCCTGACGGTATTGTTCCTTATCGCGATACGCGAGATAGTCTTGAGGATAGCGTAGGAGGTTCTCATGATAACACCGGCGGATATTCAAAAGAAAGCATTCACTAAGGGAGTGAGGGGGTACAAGGAGGAGGAGGTAGACAGCTTCCTCGATCTTATCACTCTCGATATGGACAAACTCATCCAGGAAAACAATATCCTGAGCGAAAAGATTCGCACGCTCAACGTAGAGCTCGAGCGCTATCGCAACTCGGAGAGTTCCATATTCGATACGCTTGAGTCCGCCAAGGCGCTCATGGCGGATATATCGGCAAGCGCGGAGAAGCGCGCCGAAATCGTACTTAAAAACGCGGAGCTTGACGCTGACCGTATGCAGCGAGAAGCTCGCGAGTCCGTCGAACGCCTCACGGAGGAGGCTGTCGATATGTCGAGAAGATGGGAGCAGTTTAAGACCAGATACAGGAGCCTGCTCGAAAACGAGCTCGAGCGCTTCGAGAACCTAGCCGTGGATTTCATGTCGGATAGCGATGCGCACAGGGTCAGATTCTATTCCGATACCTTGCCCGGCACGTCAGCGGAGCATGGAGGCGAGTCCGCGGACGCGGATGATTTTGATATAGGCAAGACCATCATTAAGCCGGGGCACCACGGCCGATGAGGCCGCGTGTGACGGGCATACGCGCGTTCATCCATTGCCTGGCGGTGGTGGCTATCGTGTTAGTTGCCGACAGGGTCACCAAATCCCTCGTTGAAACGTTCATTCCGGTTGGAGGAGCCGTGCCCGGAATGGATTCATTCGTAAAGCTTCTCCATGTGCTGAACGACGGGGTGGCTTTCAGTATGTTTCAAGGTCACAGGATGCCACTCATCATATTTCAGTCTGTGCTTGTGCTCGTCATCACGATCGTCATTTTCGTAGCGTACAGGCATTTGAAGGATGCGCGTCGCCCGCTGATGGTTATGACCGCGTTCTCCCTCATGCTGGGAGGTGGGCTCGGCAATCTCTGGGACCGCGTTAGCGCCGGCTTCGTGACAGACTTCGTTTCCATCGGAAAGTTCGCCGTTTTCAACACGGCGGATGCATGTCTCGTGGTGGGATGCGGCCTGCTTATTCTCTATATCCTCAGGTACGCGCATGTTCAGGGTCCCGGTAGCGATGAAGTTCCCGGACCCCGGGAATCAGGTGGCCCAGGGGGGCCGGACGGCGTCTCATGAAAGGACAGCTTTTCATAGAGACGGGAGAGTGTTCCGAATATGATGTGGCGTTCTTCGTGGACGACGAGGGCAAGCGTCTGGACGCCGCCATCGCGGAGCGTCTGCCGGATGTCAGCCGTACCAGGGCGGAGTGTCTGATCGTGGAGGGCGCAGTAAAGCTTAATGGAGTGGAGGGCGCGCCGAATAAGAGTTATCGGGTCAGGTCCGGAGACACAGTGCATATATCCGAGCCGGTAAGGATCCCTTTGAAGGTGGAACCCGAAAATATAAAGCTTTCCATCGTCTACGAGGATGCCGACGTCATAGTCATAGACAAGCCCAGGGGCATGGTCGTGCATCCGGCTCCCGGCAATGAGACAGGGACTCTGGTGGGCGCACTACTGTATCACGCGCATAGGAGTGGTCTGAACCTGCCGGTCATAAGCGGCGAAGTGAGGCCGGGCATCGTGCACCGCATAGACAAGAACACTAGCGGGCTGCTCGTTGTAGCCAAGACCGTGTCCGCCCATAGAAGACTGTCGCGGCAGTTCGCGGAGCACAGCGTCACGCGTGAGTACGCGGCCATCGCTGTGGGTGGGTTTGTGGGTGACGAGGGTACGATAGATTGTCCGATCGGGCGCGATCCTGTAGGGCGCAAGAAGCAAAAGGCGCTCGGCGCGGATGCGTGTGGGACTGGCGGTGATGTGCCGCGTGGTTTTCGAAGGGCAGTGACTCACTGGCGTGTAGTGGAACGCCTCGGTGGCTATACCCTCCTCTCGATCCACCTCGAAACGGGGCGCACCCACCAGATACGCGTACATCTCACATACATTGGCCGGCCCGTGCTCGGAGATGATCTATACGGGCCGGCCCGCGCGGTCGAATCCAACAGAAAGAAGGGAGAGAGCCAGTACCTGCACGCGGGTACGCTTGGGTTCACTCATCCGTCGTCGGGCGAATATATGGAGTTCGCGGCGCCTGCGCCAGAGAGCTTCAAGCGCAAGCTGGATGAGCTCAGGCTCCGGGCCGACGGGGGGTGACGTAAAGCGTTCTATTGTGGGTGAATATCACTATGCCGGGTTTCGCCCCCGAAGGCTTCTTCACGTATCTGACGAGACAGTAGTCTACAGGCACGCTCTCCGACTGCTTGGCCTTGCTGTACCATGCGGCGATCATCGCCGCTTCGCGCACGGAACCCTCGTCAAATCCCGAGGGTAGATCGCCCGTATTCGCGTGTTTATCTTTCGCGCGTGGCGTAGCTGAGGTGGGACGTACGAGTATCACGTGCGATCCGGGGATGTCCTTCGTATGAAGCCAAAGGTCGTCGGGCTTTGCCTTGTGCAAGGTCAGCTCGTCGTTTTCTCTGTTGTTGCGCCCGACGTAGATCGTGAGACCGGAGCTACTCTCATATCTCATGTACTCCTTTTTCCTGGCGATCTTCTTCGAGGCGGGTTTGCCGCGTACCCTCACATATCCGAGGGCGGTCAGTTCCTCTTTCAACCCGTCGATATCCACGTCATCGTCGGCATTCTCAATGAATACCTTGTATGATTCAAGGAAATCGATGTCGCGATTCGTTATATCCAGTTGGTTTGATTTCTCTATAATAGCAGTCTTTGCCTTGGCGTATTTTTTGAAATACCGCTGCGCATTCTGCGCCGGTGTGAGCGTGGGATCGAGAGTCACCCTTACGGTATTTGTACCTCTATCCGCTGTAGGCGGGCCACCGGCAGTGTCCCGCGCGGGAACCGCGGCTTCAAACCTCTCAAGCTCGGCTTCCTTTGCACCCTGCGTCAGCCGGTATATGTTCGCGGTGATGAGTTCGCCCTTCACTCGATATTCGTCCGCGCGCTTCGCTTTCTCCATATCCTCGAGCAGGCGTTGCTTCTTCAGATACAGCTTGTCAATGCGGCCTTTCAGTATCTGTCGGAGGTCGGATCGCTTCTGCTCCATGCGGCCTCCGCTTTCCTTCTCCTCGTAGAACGATTCGAGCATTGCGCTGACCGAGGGACATCTAACGCGGCCGAGGCCATCGTACAGGCTGATGCCGAATACGTAGTAATCCTTTACGCGGCCGTCGTCACCCGTGAATATCAGCGGTTCGTATCTGCCCTCAGCGTCGAGATGTTCGTAATAGTCCAGGGGCCTGCCTATCCTGCTTTCCTCCTCCATGAGCGGGCCTATGCCCCTGCCCGGCGGAGGCGGCGTATAGGCCATGCCGGGTAGCATCTGCCTGACGCGGCTCATGTCTGCATACACCCTCTTGATCGCGTCCATTATTCTGTCGCCATCATCGAGCAGCACGATATTGCTATGCTTGCCCATGATCTCGAACAGCAGTGTCCTCCTGCTGTGCAGGCCGAGTTCGTCCGTAGCGTCGAACTCTATACGTATGATGCGTTCATGCCTGACGCGGAACACACGATAGATACGAGCGCCTATCAGATATTTCCTCAGCAACATGCAGAAGGCCGGCGGCGTCTGCGGGTTGCCCTGCTTACGGCTGGACAGGTATATTAGCGGCTGGCTACCCTGCGCCGAGACGAACAGATCGCAGCGCCTGCGAGCCACAATCCCGGGAACTTCGCCGTCCGTCCCCTGTGCCGCCTTTGTCTCATCGCCGTTTCCTGCGCCTGGCGGCACATTGATATGCAGTATTATCCCGTAGCGATCCGGCTGATAGATGCGTTCGACCTTGCCACCCGCAAGTGAAAGGTCGAGTTCGCGCGCCATGGCGCCGGTCACAAAATTGTCAAAAGGCATATGCCCGTCCCTTCGTCATATAGGCCGCAGTCTTACGCCGTTCGGTGAAGCGCCCTTGGGTTTGCGGCGAATATATTATACAATAATAGAAATGGCGTCGTGTGAGAGGAGGCTCTGATATGATAAAAAGCATGACGGGTTTTGGCCGGGGAGAATCATCGGACGGGGTGAGGCAGGCCACGGTGGAGATCAGATCCGTCAATCACAGATACGGTGAGATATCCGTGAGATTGCCGCGCGGGTATTCCTTTGCGGAGGATGCTGTAAAACGTTCGGTTCGGGCCGGTATATCGCGCGGCAAGACCGATGTTACGGTGAACGTACTGTCCGAAGCCGAGGATGATTTCGCTGTATACGTCAATACGGCCGCGGCGAAACAGTATTTTAAAGGGTTGCGCGACCTTCAGAGGTCGTTCGATGTGATAGGCGGCATCTCGTTGGAGTTGCTCGCTGGTATGCCTGACGTATTCAGACCGGACATGGGGGGTATCGACGAGGAAGCGACCCTCGCGATGATCACCTCAGCCGTGGACTCGGCTGTGGCGAGCCTGGATGTCATGAGGGTGGCCGAGGGCGCCAAACTTGCCGTCGATATGACGAGACGCGCTGACGCGATAGAGCGGGCCACCTTTGACATAGAGGATCTGGCGAAGGGCATACCGGAATCCTACGCGGAGAAGTTGAAGGCCCGCATTGAGGAGATTCTCAGCAAGTCAGTAGGGATGGAGATAGCGAAAGACCGCATCGCCGTCGAGGCGGCCATATTTGCGGATAAGAGCGACGTGACGGAGGAGATCATCAGGCTACGGTCGCACGTAGGGCAGTTGCGCGGTATGCTGAACGCTGGTTCCTCGGAGCCCGTGGGCAAGAAACTCGATTTCCTCGTTCAGGAGATGAACCGTGAGGCGAACACCATTGGATCGAAAGTGGGCGATCTCGGCGTGACCCATATCATGCTCGACATCAAGAGCGAGGTGGAGAAGATAAGGGAGCAGGTACAGAACATCGAATAACGATGCGGCATGGCGCGGTTGATAACGGGAATCACATAATGTATACTATCTAAAGTTGGCTTAGGCTACGAATTATGAAAAAAGGAAAACTGTTTGTTATCTCCGGGCCCTCGGGCGTCGGCAAAGGCACGATTTGCCGGAAAATACTGTCCGGTGCTGTTGCGTGTGGTGACGGTGGACCATTGCTGTCGGTATCGGTGACCACGCGTCGTCCGCGGCCCGGCGAGGAAGACGGTGTGAGCTATCGCTTTGTCACGGAGCAGGAGTTCCGTTCCATCATCTCCCATGGTGGCTTCTTGGAGTATGCGGAGGTGTTCGGCGAACTCTACGGTACGCCCAGGGATGCGGTGATGGAGACTCTGGAACGTGGCCGGGACGTCCTGCTCGAGATAGATGTGCAAGGTGCCCTTCAGGTCAAGAGCGGATACCCCGAAAGCATCCTCATATTCATCCTCCCTCCGTCTCCGGGCGAGCAGAGGAGGCGCATAGAGGGTCGTGGTTCGGAGGACGCGGAGCAGATAGCGAAGCGCGTTGGCGAAGCTGCGCGTGAGATTGGCGCAATAAGGGCCTATGACTATGCCGTCGTAAATGACGATGTAGACAGGGCCGTCGCAGAGTTGAAAGAGATCATGTCAGGACGGCGTCCGGGCCTTACCCGTGAGGATGCCGAGGATATAGCCGCGCGTTTTGGCGAGACTGCTATGGATTTTTTTAGAGAATGAAAGAGAGGTAGATCATGTTACTTTATCCCCCTATAAACAAGATGAGAAAAAAGGCCGACAGTAAATATACACTCGTGATATTGGCGGCCAAGCGTGCGAGGGATTTGATAGACGGCAAGCCCCAGCTCGTGGAGGATGATGATGAGGTGCCGGTATCCATCGCCGCCAAGGAGATATATGACGACTATATCACCTACTCAAGGGAGGACGAGTGACGTAACGCGCTTGACGCGCTTTTGCTCATTCGTGGGGTTAAGGTTTTTTCTTTCAATTTTGATGCGATTTGATGTGACAAATAGTTACCGCAACGCTATCTTATAAATATCGTGCAATATTTTTTCAAATATATATAATATTAGTACGCAAATTGGATTTCGCGTTATTTGGGATACTCTGATCAGCGTTTTCTCAAAAGGGGGCTTTTCAGCGCGAAAGGTGACTTTATGGTTAAGGGATTTCGTATAAACAATCGGTTCCAGAGCGCACTCATCGAGTATCAAGATGTGTCCTATCTGGAGCAGGCAAAGAGGAAGATCATAGTACATACGTTTTTTGGAGAGTACTGGGAATACTGTTCCATGGAGGCAATGCTTAAGAGGCTTGATGGCAGGATGTATCGTTGTCATCACAGCCTTGCGGTAAATATGGACATGATTAGGTCGATTTCGAGAAGTAGCGTTGAGCTGTCCGATGGCAATATCCTGTCGATGTGTCATGCCGCGCTAAGCCGCACGAAGAAAGCGTGGCTGAACTATATCACGACAGTCTGAAAATAGGCGAGCCGCCCCGTTCACGGAGCGGCCACTTGACAGAGCGTTCGCTGAGGGATATCTCTCGGCCGGATCGCCTACATCCGGCCTGGCATAGGGCGGCGCGAGCCGATCACCCTGCGCCATTGGTCAGTACATATCTTTGATGATATCCAGACATTCCTCGCAGACTATTCTGCCCTTGAAATGGATAGAACCTACGTCGCTACCGCACAGAGCGCAGACGCCGACAGCATCGTTCGGATAATAATTGATTCGTTTCCTCGACCTCTCACTGTTATCGTTCATCGTCTTTTTCCTTTCCCTTTTGTCATTTCTGTCAAAGATAATAACTTATGAGGTGAGTGAGAGTTTATTCCTATGAATGGGAAAACGCAACATGAAAATCTTGAAAGTGAAAAATACGATTGCGAATTGTATAAATATGGACTGGCTACACTCGTGTAATACATTACAGTAAACTGACTGTTAAATAAAAAAGCTTGACAGGAATAATATATATGATAACATAAACATATGAGCATATATTCATATATAGTTTGGAGAAATTGGCATGAATGAAGGGTATGTAAAAAAAAGCGGCGAAGAGCTTTCAATAGACGATTTCGCGAAGCTGGCCGAACTGTACAAGAACTTCTCTGATCCGACGAGGTTGCGCATCATCATAGAGCTCGCGTCAGGGGCTTTGTGTGTGCAGCGCATTGCGCGCCGGCTCGGCATGAGTCAGTCCGCGATCTCGCACCAACTCAGGGTGCTGAGGGGGGCGCGCCTCGTGAAGCACGAGAAAGAAGGAAAGAAAGTGACATACTCCCTCGACGACGAGCATGTGGAGGACATATTGAAAGTGGGTATTGAACATGTCAGACATTGACGTAGAAGTGGTTGAAAACGGACGTGCGACCGATAGCGGCGCGTACGGCGAAGCGGGCAGGGTGTCTTGTGTGTGCTGTGCGTCAGATCACGAGCATGAACACGAAGACGAAGGCGAGGCTTTTTTCACACCGCTGAATATCGTCGGCATAGCGCTGTTTGTGATCGGGTTCGCGGCTGAGCATTTCATTGATACGGTGTGGTGGGTCTCGCTGGCGCTATTGCTCGCGGCCTACCTCATCATTGGACGCGAGGTATTCGTGATGGCGGGGCGCAATATCAAACGCGGCCAGGTCTTTGACGAGAACTTCCTTATGTGCGTCGCGAGCATAGGCGCCTTCGTCATAGGGGAATACCCCGAGGCTGTGGCCGTCATGCTCTTCTATATGATAGGCGAATATTTTCAGGACAAGGCGGTGGGGCGCAGCAGGAGATCCATTCGGGCGCTGATGGATATCAGGCCCGATACCGCGTGGGTCTTGGAGGAGCAGACGGGTAGTCGCCAGCGGTTCGGCGTAGCCACGGAGATGCGCGCTGAGGATGTGGGCGTAGGACAGATCATCGAGATCAAGCCGGGCGGGCGCGTGCCGCTTGACGCCTTGGTGATCGATGGGGCAGGAGACATAGACATGATGGCGCTTACGGGCGAGACGATGCCCGTGGACGTCACGCCCGGAGACCACATACTCGCGGGTGCGGTCAACGGCGGTTCGCTGCTGAGGGCGAAGGTTGAGAAATCATTCAGCGAGTCGACTGCCTCCAAGATCATCGAATTGGCGCAGAATGCTTCGGGGCGCAAGGCACCGGCCGAGAATTTCATCACGAAGTTCGCGCGCGTCTATACGCCTATAGTTGTGTGTTTTGCTGCGGGACTAGCCGTACTTCCTCCCCTCTTAGGCGCGGGGCCGTGGGTGGACTGGATCATGAGGGGCCTCGTGTTCCTCGTAGTGTCCTGCCCGTGCGCCCTCGTCATATCCATACCCGTCAGCTATTTCGGAGGCATAGGCGGGGCGTCCTCGCGCGGCATACTCGTGAAGGGCGGAAACTACCTCGATGCCCTCGGCAGGGTGGGTACCATAGTGTTCGACAAGACGGGCACACTGACAAAGGGCCGGTTCAGGGTGGCGGACATACATGCGGCGGAAGGGTTTTCCGAAGATGACGTGCTGCTGTATGCCGCTGCTGCGGAGAGCGCCTCGACACACCCTATAGCGATCTCCATAGAAGATAGATACGCCGAGGCGAGCGCGCCGCTCCCGGACACGGAGAACATCATGGAGAAGGCGGGCTACGGCGTCGCCGCCACCGTGGGCGGCAAGGTCGTGATCTGCGGCAGTGCGAAATACATGGAAGCGGAGGGCGTGGCCTATGACGAGGCGGACATCCCCGGCACGGTGGTGCACGTTGCGGTTGACGGTTCATATGCGGGACATATATTTGTGGTCGACGAGATCAAGCCGGATAGCGCCCGTGCCGTATCGGAGCTGAAGGCGCGCGGCATAGCCCGCACTGTGATGCTGACGGGCGACTCGCCCAGGGTAGCTGACGCCGTGGGTGCTTCCCTCGGCATAGACGAGGTTCACGCGGGCTTGCTACCGCAGGATAAGGTCGAGATACTGGAGCGAGTTATGGCGGACGGCGCGTCGGGTTCGGTCGCTGTGGTAGGCGATGGTATAAACGACGCGCCTATGCTCGCGCGCGCTGACGTGGGGATTGCGATGGGTGGCCTTGGCTCTGATGCGGCCGTGGAAGCCGCCGACGTCGTTATCATGAACGACGCTCCCTCTAGGATAGCGGCCGCCGTGGACGTGGCCAGAAGGACGAGGCGCATCGTCGTCCAAAACATAGCGCTCGCGCTCGGGGTCAAGGGCGCGGTAATGCTTCTGGCCGTCATCGGTATCGCAAATATGTGGGAGGCCGTGTTCGCCGACGTGGGCGTCGCCCTGCTCGCCGTGCTGAACGCCGTCCGCGCCGGCAGATAAGATTTGTTCTTGCAATCCGATAATGTCGGTGTATAATGATATTAAGGACTGCCGCTTCGGTTGGCGGCACGTTCCCTAAGTTTGGGAAGCTAGACCGCCCCGCGAAGGGCGGTTTTGCTTGTGCGCCCGGCATGGGCGATGACTTGGTGGTGAAAGTCCACTACAGGCTTGGCAGTAGGAATCGGGAGCTCGCTACGCTTCGCCCCCTGTTAGCCAAAGGCAAGGGTGTCCGCCGC
>JAISLZ010000104.1 GCA_031277015.1 Eubacteriales Family XIII. Incertae Sedis bacterium
GGTCACGGAAATGCCCTGCGTTATATCAAGGAACGGCGGGGAGATGGAGCCATACAATGGCTCCTCCCTTACCACATTCTCCCTGATTCAATTATCCCAGAAATACTTTACACCGTGGCTTAAATGATAGAAAACAATTGTGTTTTGGAACCTATCAAGGAAAAGGAGCGCGAGTTGTGCGCAATCTTTTCGTCTTGGATGCTTGTGATGCCATTGCGTTTTTCAATGGTGAGGACGGCATGAATCCAGTGAAAAAGATACTGCGCCAAACGAATAGCGGGTTTCAGTATCGCCTGCGCGCGGATGAGGAAGGTACGCCCATCTCATCCCTATACTTCGCGACGGTGCGCCGCGACACGTCTATACCGCGCATATGTAGCTTGTCGGCGATGCTCTGGTCAGAGATCGGAGAGATAGGGTCCTCGCTCTTGATGAGTTCATCTATATATGCTTTGATCCCACCTGATGCGACTTGATCCGCGCCGCCGCTCGTCGTGCCGCTGGCAAAGAAATACTTGATCTCAAATACGCCTCTCGGCGTCTGCATGTACTTGCCGTTCACCGCCCGGCTGACGGTGGACTCATGCATGCCTATTTCATCTGCAATCATCTTCAACGTAAGGGGCCGCAGGTGCTTACTACCTCGCTCGAGAAATTCGGACTGATGGGCGACAACAGCCTCCGCCACCCGGCGTATGGTGTCCTTACGCTGATCTATGCTCTTGATGAGCCACATGGCGCTGTTCAGCCTGCGTGACAGGAACTGAGCGGTACCCGAAGCTTTGTCCTCGCTCCTCAATATCCTCCGGTAATACGGGTTGATGATGAGTCTGGGGGTCTCGTCATTGTTGACGATTACGGAATAACCGCCAGTAGTATGCTCCACGATCACGTCCGGGATTATAAAATGTGCGTCAGTACCGCTATAAAACGACCGACCCGGCTTGGGCTCCAGACATCTGATTGTGTCGGCTATGCGTTGCGCCTCCTCCTTTTTCAGTCCGCACTTCTTCGCGATGAGAGCGAGACGGTTTGATGCCAGGTCTTCGATATGCTCGCTTATGATACGTATTACCGTTTTGTCAGAAACGCCGAGGATGTCGAGCTGCATGAGCAGACATTCGCTCAAGCAGGACGCGCACACTCCAGCCGGATCGAAGGTCCTGATGACGCTGATAACCTTCTCAACTTCATCCTGCGACACCCCGCAGTTCTCGGCGATCTCCTGCTGCGTCAGGGTCATATATCCGTTGTCGTCGAGCGATTCTATGATGTACTGCCCTATCTCGTAGGACTCTCCATCGACTCCCGAAAAAAGAAGCTGCGTCGTCAGATGCTCGATGAGGGTGACGCCGGCGAGGCGACTCTGCGCGTAAATCGAGATATCGTCCGGACGATCCGACATATAGCTACCCGGCTGCGAGTAGCTGACGTCATCGTATTCCTGTGCCTGAAGATATTCCTGCCAGTCAAAGTCCTCCCTACGCTTTTCCTCGGTGTGATCGTCGCCAGCACGGCTCATACCATCTTTCTCACGGGGAGATACGGGCACAGCGTCTTCCGCTTCCACGCGCCCCTCCTCATCTTTCGTGCCCGAATCCATTTCCAGAAATGGATTGGACAGGAGCTGTTCATCGACGTATTCGTTCAGCTCCTGAATATTGTATTGCAGTATTTTGATCGCCTGTATGAGCTCAGGCGTCATCGACAGAGTCTGCCTCTGTTCCACTTTCAGCTCGTAGCCGAGATGCACCTTTCTCCTCCTGTCAGCTCTACCACCTTTAACGATATGTGACCACGCGATCGTGTTTACATATCGTCATCTATTCATACTATATCATGCCAACGCCTTCCACGTAAAGATGCTATCAAAATACCGTAAAAATAGCGTAAAGAGAAAATTCTTAAATGCATATCATGCCCGTCTCACCCGAAGGCAATATCAAGGACCTTCCTAGCAAGAAAACCACAAAATATATTATATATCGAAACGCGCCGCCTGGTCTTAAACGGGGCGGCGCGTATTTAAACATGCTGTATGAGGCTCTATACCAACTCGAGAAATACCTCCTCGGCGGCGTCGCCGCGTCTGGGGCCAAGCTTGAGAATGCGGGTATATCCACCGTTTCTATCCTCGTATTTTGAGGCGATCTCACCAAATAGCTTCGTCACGACATCCTCGCTGTATATGTACCTGAGCGCTCTGCGCCTCGCGTGAAGATCGCCGCGCTTGCCAAGGGTGATCATCTTCTCCGCCAATCGCCCGGCCTCCTTCGCGCGCATCTCCGTAGTCGTGATACGGCCTTCGCGCAGGAGATCCGTTACCAGATTTCGGAGCATCGCCTTGCGATGCGCGGTCGGTCTTCCGAGCTTCCTGTATCCTTTAGCCATATTCGTCCTCCTATTCGTCGTCAGGCTTCAGTCCGAGCCCGAGTTCATCAAGCTTTATCTTCACTTCTTCAAGGCTTTTCTTGCCTAAGTTGCGTACCTTCATCATGTCGTCCTCGGTCTTCTGTGTGAGCTCCTCGACGGTGTTGATGTTGGCACGTTTCAAGCAGTTGAAAGAGCGAACGGACAGCTCAAGCTCCTCTATCGTCATCTCGAGGGCCCTATCCTTGCCATCGTCGTCCTTGTCGGCCATGACCTCGATACCGCTCGTGCTATCATCAAGGTCCATGAACAGCCGCAGATGCTCCTGCATGATCTTGGCGCCTATCGCTACGCTCTCGCGCGGCGAGATACTGCCGTCCGTCCAGACTTCAAGCGTCAGCTTGTCGTAGTCCGTGACCTGACCCACGCGCGTGTTCTCGACAGAGAAGTTGGCCTTGCGCACGGGCGTATATATGGAGTCTACGGGTATGACGCCTATAGGAGTCGTCTCTGTCTTGTTGTTCTCAGCCGTCACGTAGCCGCGGCCCTTTGCGAGATATATCTCCATATAAAGGCTCGCGCCGGCATCGAGCGTAGCTATATGCAATTCAGGGTTGGCGATCCATACATCCGCCGGCGCCTGAATGTCCCCGGCGGTGAGGTCCATCGGCCCCTTTACGTCTATTGTAACGGTCTTTTCATCGTCGCTATCCAGACGTACAGCGAGCTTTTTGAGGTTGAGTATGATCTCCGTGACATCCTCTTTGATACCCTTGATCGTGCTGTATTCGTGCAACACTCCTTCAATATTGACAGACGTGACCGCGGCGCCGGGCAAACTGCTGAGCAATATCCGGCGAAGGCTATTCCCGAGCGTCGTGCCGTAGCCTCTCTCGAGAGGCTCCACGACAAACTTACCGTAATGCTCGTCGTCGGTGTCGATACATTCGATCGTTGGTCTTTCGATTTCTAACACAGTAGCTCCTCCTATAAGATTACTGTCGCAATACCGTAACAGCGCATTACTTGGAATACAACTCTACGATCAAATGCTCCGCTATCGGCGTGTCTATGGCATTGCGCGTCGGATAGCTGACGACCATACCCTCGAGTTTGTCAAAATCCACGCTGAGCCATTCGGGGGAGGTGATCTGAAAGTCCCTGATCTCCTTGAACTTGGGAGAGCTATGACTTTTCTTTCTGACAGCTACCTTCTGACCCGGCTTCACCTCGTATGAAGGGATATCCACCTTGCGTCCGTCCACCGTGAAATGCCCGTGGTTGACGAACTGGCGCGCCTCCTTGCGCGACGAGGCCAATCCCATGCGAAATACGACGTTGTCGAGCCTCATCTCAAGCATAACGAGCAGATTTTCTCCCGTGATGCCCTTCCTGCGCGCGGCTTTAAGGAATGTGTTGTGAAACTGCTTCTCAAGCAGTCCGTAAAACCTCTTAGCTTTTTGTTTCTCCCTTAGCTGGAGACCATAATCCGATGTCTTCTTCCTGCCCTGGCCGTGTTGACCGGGAGGATAATTCCTGCGTTCTAGCGAGCATTTGGGGCTGTAGCACCTCTCGCCTTTGAGGAATAGTTTCTGGCTTTCGCGCCTACATAGCCTGCACGCGGCATCCGTATATCTTGCCATCTCTCTTTCCTCCTTTCCTCAGACCCTACGCCTCTTGGGCGGTCTGCATCCGTTGTGGGGTATCGGTGTGATGTCCTTGATCATCGTAATGTCGAGACCGGCCGATTGCAATGCCCTGATGGCTGCCTCCCTGCCCGAACCGGGGCCCTTCACATAGACCTCGATATTCTTCAGTCCGTGCTCCATGGCGCCCTTCGCGGCAGCCTCGGCTGCCATCTGCGCTGCGAAAGGAGTGGACTTCCTCGATCCTTTGAATCCTAGCGAGCCCGCGCTCGACCACGCCAAGGCGTTGCCGCCCATGTCGGTGAGCGTAACGAGCGTATTGTTGAATGTGGACTGGATATGCGCCTGTCCTCTCTCTATATTCTTTCTTTCCCGTCTTTTCTTTCGGCTTGTTCTCTTGGTTGCCATATCTGATCAAACCTCCTGCGCGATGCGCGATATGATTCCTTTCACTCTCTATGTCAGTCGCTTTTCTTCCTGCGCCCGACGGTCTTTTTGGGGCCTTTGCGGGTACGCGCGTTTGTCTTGGTGTTCTGGCCCCTCACCGGGAGTCCGCGCCTGTGGCGTATACCGCGATAACAGCCGATCTCCATGAGGCGCGTGATATTCAGGCTCACATCTCTCCTGAGGTCGCCTTCCACGCTGTATTCGGAGTCGATGATTTTCCTGATCTTACCGGCATCGTCCTCGGATAGATCCTTAACACGGATATCCGGATCAACGCCGGCCTTGGCGAGTATCTCGGTAGCCGTCGATTTGCCTATACCGAATATGTACGTCAGACCGATCTCGATCCTCTTGTTTCTTGGTAGGTCTACACCTGCTATACGAGCCATACGCTATTAACCTCCATATTGTTTTCTTAATTTATCTGTACGCGCTTTTCGGGCGACCCCGTATCTGGCGACATGGGAGCCGGCCGCACCCGATAGCGCGAACGGTTGCGTATTACTAACCTTGCCTCTGCTTGTGCTTGGGATTATCGCAAATGACCATCACGCGGCCTTTGCGCTTGATCACCTTGCACTTTTCACAGATAGGTTTTACCGATGATCTTACTTTCATTTGTTTCAGTCCTCCAACACGACTACTGTCTCACCCTAACGCGCAATCGCGCAAATACTTATTTTACTATATTTTCGCCAACTATTCAATATAAACGTATCGCGGGACGGTACCTACCGGCGGCTGAGGGTCATTTGTCTCTCCACGTTATGCGGCCGCGCGTCAGGTCGTACGGCGATAGCTCCACCCTCACGCGATCACCAGGCAGTATGCGAATGAAGTTCATGCGTATCTTGCCCGATATGTGCGCAAGTATCTTGTGCCCATTTTCGAGCTTCACGATAAACATCGCATTGGGCTGGGCCTCGATAACCGTTCCCATTACTTCTATAGCGTCCTTCTTTGCCATGCGTCTTTCTCCCGTATCTCCCGCTATACCGCGGCGGCTTCCCTTTCGTCCATGGTGATGAGTTCCGGGTCGCCATCGGTGATGACCACAGTATTCTCATAATGAGCGGAAAGCCCGCCATCCGCGGTCACGACAGTCCAGTTGTCATTTAATGTCTCCGTATCGTAAACTCCTTCATTGATCATAGGCTCTATAGCGAGTACCATTCCCTTCATGAGCTTCACGCCCTTGCCAGCGGGCCCGTAATTCTTCACCTGCGGATCCTCATGCATTTCTTTCCCGACTCCGTGGCCGACGAGATCCCTCACTACGGAGAACCCTTCGGACTCGGCGGCCACCTGTATGGCGTGGCCTATGTCCCCTAGGCGCTGCCCGGCCCGGCAATACTTTAGGCCCGCAAAGAAACTGTCCCGACAGGCGCTGATGATGCGCGAGGCCGTATTCGATACTCTGCCGACCGGGTATGTCCTGGCCGCGTCGGCCACCCATCCCGCATACGTAGCGCCGATATCGACGCCCACAATATCGCCTTCTTTCATGCGGCGGTCCGGTGAAGGTATACCGTGCACTATTTCATCGTTCACGGAGACACACGCACTCGCGGGGAAACCGTTGTAACCGAGGAAGGTAGGCTCCATCCCTTCACCGCGTATCCTAGTCTCTATGAAGTCGTTGACCGCCTGAGTGGATATGCCGGGCTCGACGAGACCTGTAAGTTCGTACAGTATGCTTCCGATGACCTTGCCGGCCGTCCTCATCATATCTATCTCGTCGTCCGTTTTGATGTATATCATGCGGCAGATGCCTCAAGCGAAATCAAAGCGCTATCAGACTTTCTCTATGAGCCGACTCATAGCGTCTACTTTGTCGTACACAGGCCCCATGCCGTCAAGCTCAATCAGAAGCCCGGCGTTCCTGTAATATTCTACCAAAGGCAATGTCTGCTCGTTGTATACGTCTATGCGGTTCTCCGCGACTGCCTCGGTATCGTCGGGGCGCTGTATGAGCCCTCCTCCGCAGGCGTCGCACACGCCTTCCGATGATGGCGCGAACTCGTTGTTGTTCACGTTGTAGGACTTGCTACAGGCCGAGCAAAGCCGCCTGCCGGAGATACGCTTTATCAGCTCATCCTTTGGGGTGTTCAGGTAGACCACGAAGTCTATGCCCGAACCACCCTCCGCGAGATTACCCCCAAGGGCCTCGGCCTGGGCGATGGTACGCGGGAATCCGTCGAGCATGTAGCCGTCATTAGCATCCGGCTGCGCGAGCCTGCCTGCGATCAGGTCAAGTATAAGCGCATCGGGGACGAGCTCGCCCTTATCCATGTATGCTTTGGCCTTCTTGCCAAGCTCTGTGCCATCCGCTATATTCTGGCGAAGGATGTCACCCGTGGATATTTGAGGTATGCCGTATTTGGCCGTAATTCTCTCGGCGAGTGTGCCCTTGCCTGAACCGGGCGCGCCGAGCAATATGATCTTCTTCATCAGAGGAACCCCCTGTAATTGCGCATGACCATCTGGTTCTCTATCTGCTTCATCGTGTCGAGGCCGACACCTACGACGATAAGCAGGGCCGTACCTCCGAACATGATGTTGAGGTTGGTCCATTGCTGCAGGATGTACGGAAGGGCGGCGATAGCCGCGAGGAATATAGCCCCGACGAATGTGATGCGCGTCATGACCCTGTTCAGATACTCCACCGTCGTGCGGCCGGGCCTGATGCCGGGTATGAAGCCTCCGTTTGCCCTCATGTTGTCGGACACGTCTACGACGTTGAAGGTGACGGCAGTGTAAAAGTACGTGAAAAATATGGTGAGCAACACGTATAGGATCACGTATATCCACACTCCGGGCGGATCTGTCATGGATAGCCATTTGTTGACAAATTCAGTGAATCCGCTCTTGGCGCTCATGAAGTACGTGATCGTCATCGGGAACTGTAGCAACGACATCGCGAAGATGATGGGGATGACGCCGGCCTGGTTGACCTTGATGGGTATATGGGTGTTCTGACCGCCATACATCTTGCGGCCGACGACGCGCTTGGCGTACTGCACTGGGATGCGCCTCTGGCCCTGTTGGACCATGATCGTGCCTACTACGATGAACAGGGCAAACAGGGCGAAGAGCACGAGCGCCATCATGTTGATCTCATGTCTGCTCACGCTCTGGAAGGCGTTGCCGATGGCCGCCGGAGCGCGGCATATGATACCCGCAAATATGATGAGGGATATGCCGTTGCCTACGCCATACTCGTTGATCTGCTCGCCGAGCCACATGAGGAAGGCCGTGCCTCCCGTCAGCGCGAGTACTATGACAGCTACATCAAAAAACTGTGTGCTGATGAGCGCCTGGCGAAAAAGGCCTAAAGACAATCCTATAGCCTGCATAAACGCAAGAACCACGGTGAGATATCTCGTGTACTGCGCGATCTTCTTCCTGCCCTCCATGCCCTCCTTGGACAGGGCTTCAAGAGCGGGAACGGCTATGGTCAGTAGGTTCAGTATGATGGACGCGGTAATGTACGGTGTGATACTGAGCGCAAATATCGTGAAGTTTGAGAAAGCCCCTCCCGAAAAGAGGTCAAATATCTGAAACAACCCCTGCCCGGTGAACGCTTCTTCGAGCAACTTGCGGTCGATGCCGGGAACGGGGATGTTCGCGCCAAGGCGGAATACGACGATCATCAGGAGCGTGAATATGATCTTCCTCCTGATGTCGGGTACCTTGACCGCCTTGATGATGGTGTCAAGGGCTCCCATCTATTGCTCCTTTTCTTTCGATTGTAGCTCAGCCTTGCCCCCGGCCGCCTCGATCTTGTCTATGGCCGTACGACTGAACTTGTCGGCCCTGACGGTGAGCTTCTTACTTATCACACCGTCACCGAGTATCTTCAGTCCGTTCTTCGACTTTCTAACGAGTCCTTTCTCAACGAGCGCTTCGCGAGTAATCTCCGCACCGTCATCGAACACATCCAAGTCGCCAACGTTGACGACTTCGTACTCGATGCGCCAGATGTTCGTAAAGCCGCGCTTGGGGATACGCCGGTACAGAGGCATCTGGCCACCTTCGAAACCGAGGCGCGTGCCTCCGCCACTGCGAGAGTTTTGGCCGTTCATGCCGCGACCGGCGGTCTTGCCTTGGCCGGTACCGTGCCCCCTGCCCTTGCGCTTCTTCGCGCGGCTACTGCCGGGAGGCGCTTTGAGTTCGTGTAGTCTCATAATTATTTATCCTCTGCTACTGTGACCAAATGGCGAACCTTGTTCACCGCCCCGCGCGCCGCGGGACAATCTTCAAGCTCCACCGTCTTATTCATCTTTGTCAGTCCGAGAGCGCGCACTATCTTCCTGTGCGCCGGTATAGCTCCTATGGGACTCTTTGTGAGTGTGACCTTGATCTTTGCCATGTGTCCCTCCTATCCCAATATTTCTTCTTTCGTCTTTCCGCGAAGCCGTGATATCTGTTCAACGGTCTTGAGGCTTTTCAGTCCTTCGATGGTCGCGTTCGCCATGTTGCCGGCGTTGTTTGAGCCTATAGACTTGGCTCGCACGTCCTTGACTCCAGCGAGTTCGAGCACCGTCCTGACGCTTGAACCTGCGATGACGCCCGTGCCTTCCACGCCAGGCATTATCACGATGCGACCCGCTCCAAACGCGCCGATAACACGGTGTGGTATCGTGGTACCGACCGTCGGGACGTAGATAAGCTTCTTTTTTGCGTCCTCAATAGCCTTGCGTACGGCCTCCGGTATCTCCCGCGCCTTGCCGAGACCTACCCCTACACGGCCCTTCTCATCGCCGACGACTACAGTCACGCTGAAACGCATGTTGCGTCCGCCCTTGACCGTCTTTGCGACGCGTCTGATGCTGACTATGGATTCTTTGAACTCTTTCTCTCTATCGTCGAAACCTTGCCTCGCCATTAACATATCCTCCTAAAACTTCAGTCCCGCCGCACGGGCGCCGTCCGCAAGCTCCTTGACCCTGCCATGATAGAGGAACCCACCGCGATCGAACGCGACTTCCTCTATGCCCTTGGCCTTGGCCTTATTCGCGATAGACTCACCGACGAGCTTTGCCGCGTCCTTGCCCCCACCGTATGCCTGCTGCGACTTAATCTCCTTGTCGAGCGACGAGGCGGCGACGAGGGTGTGACCCGCTTCGTCGTCTATGATCTGTACGGAAATGTTTTTCAGGCTCCTGAATACGCACATGCGCGGCTTTCCCGATGTACCTATAAGGTTACGGCGCACCCTCCTGTGCCTGACGAGCCTCTTGTCGTTCCTGCTCTGTCTACCCATGTCCTACTCCTTATTCCGACTTCACGCCGGCCTTGCCTTCCTTACGGCGTATACGTTCGCCCCTGTATCTGACGCCCTTGCCTTTATAAGGCTCCGGCGGCCTCCACGAACGCACGATCGCCGCGTAATTGCCGACGAGCGCCTTGTCGATGCCTTTGACCACGATCACTCCGGGCTCCGGAGTCTCGGTCGTGACGCCTTCGGGGTCCTGCAACTCTACGGGATGCGAGTACCCAAGGCTCAACACGAGGGTCTTACCCTTCTTCTCCGCCCTATACCCGACGCCGTTGATATCGAGGGTCTTCTCGAATCCATCGGAAACGCCGACTACCATGTTGTTGATCAGCGAACGCGAGAGTCCATGCAAAGAACGACTTTCCTTGCCATCGTCGGGGCGCGTTACATTGATGACGCCATCATTCAGCGATACGCTCATCTTCTCGTGTATCTTGCCCGAGAGCTCACCCTTGGGGCCTTTGACCGTTATCACGTTGCCTTCCCCTATGATCACCTCCACGCCGGAGGGGACATCGATAGGCAACCTACCTATTCTTGACATTGCTATATCTCCTTACCAAACGTAGCAGATGACTTCGCCACCTACCCCAAGCCGTCTCGCTTCCTTGTCGCTGATCACTCCCTTGGATGTGGAAATGATAGCGATGCCGAGGCCACCGAGTACGCGCGGCACGTCCTCCGCTTTTGCGTAGACTCTGAGACCTGGCTTGGATATCTTTCTGATGCCGCTGATAACTTTCTCGTTATCCGCACTATACTTCATCTTGATATTGATAACGCCTTGCCTGTCGTCATCCACGAGGTCAAAATCCTCGATGTAACCTTCGTCTTTGAGTATCCCCGCAATGGATCTTTTCATGCGTGAAGCGGGTACCGATACCGCTTTGTGGCCTACGCTGTTTGCGTTCCTGATCCTTGTGAGCATATCCGCAACGGGATCTGTCATGGTCATCTTTGCCGCCCCCTTTCTACCAACTGGCTTTCTTGACGCCAGGTATCTCGCCCTTATAGGCGAGCTCCCTGAAACAGATGCGGCATAAGCCGTACTTTTTGAGTACGGAATGCGGCCTGCCGCATATCCTGCACCTGGTGTACGCCCTCGTCCTGTATTTGGGCTTGCGTTGCTGCCTTACTTTCTGTGACGTCTTTGCCATATTCAATCTCCTTGCTTTTCAAAGGGCATGCCGAGCAAGCCGAGCAGCTCCGCTGCCTCCTCGTCAGTCTTTGCCGTGGTCGTGAAGATGATGTTCATCCCTTTGACCCTGTCCACCTTGTCGTAGACAATCTCGGGGAAGATGGTCTGTTCCCTCAAACCTACGGAATAGTTGCCGCGCCCGTCAAACGAGTCCTTAGGGACACCCCTGAAGTCGCGCACGCGAGGCAGGACTATATTGAAAAACTTGTCAGCGAACACGTACATGCTGTCACCCCTGAGAGTGACCTTTGCGCCTATGGGCATACCCGCGCGTATTTTGAAGTTCGCTATGGACTTGCGCGCCTTCGTCACTACAGGACGTTGCCCGCTGATGAGCGAAAGCTCCTCTACAGCCGCCTCCATCATCTTCGCGTTGTCCTTGGCCTCACCTATGCCCATATTGATGGTGATCTTCCCGATCCTGGGCACTTCGTTCACGTTGCCGTATTTGAACTTCTTCATGAGGGAGTCGAACACTTCGCTCTTGTATAATTCTTTCAATCTTGCAGCCAATCCGCTTTCCTCCCTTCTTTCAATCTATAGGGCTGCCGGTCTTTTTGGAATATCTGACCTTGGCCCCATCCTCAAACATATATCCTATACGCGTGACAGCCTTGTCCCTGGTATCGTAGTACATGACGTTCGATACGTGGATCGGGCCTTCCTGATGCTTGATCTCAGACCTGACCTTGCGCGTCTGCTTCTGGTGCTTCGTCTGCATGTTGACGCCT
>JAISLZ010000108.1 GCA_031277015.1 Eubacteriales Family XIII. Incertae Sedis bacterium
GGTCACGGAAATGCCCTGCGTTATATCAAGGAACGGCGGGGAGATGGAGCCATACAATGGCTCCTCCCTTACCACATTCTCCCTGATTCAATTATCCCAGAAATACTTTACACCGTGCATAAATCTATCAAACCTTTCAGGCACAATATTCTTTCTGTCCGCCAGCATCTTCTTGATATCCGCAATCGCAAGATTCTTGAATATCAAGCGTCGCTCAATCGTCATACTCAATGTCCTTGTGAAGTATCTTGCCGCCCTTCACAGCGATGTCGTAGTCGTACTCCAGTCGACCCTTGCTGAAACTGATTTCATATATCCATTTACCCCATTCGTAGTCCTTCTCTACTTCCACGTCGTATACCTGCGAACGGGTTGCGCCCGCGTTCTTCAGCGCAATGTTCAAGGCTTGCTTTTTCGTGATATTCTTGCCCTTGCTGCTCTTCTTTGTTTTTTTTCGGCGCCTTGCCTTCGCCGATGTACTCTCCGGCGGCGGCTTTGCCGGACGAGCTTATCCCTTGCACGGCGTCCCTTCGCCCCTCTATGAGAAGGTTGATGTCGTTGATCGGCAGGCCCGCCAGGTCTTCAAACCTGAACCTCGTATCGGACTGCACCAGCTTCCTTATCAGTGCGGCCTTGCCGGGGGATATGCCGTACTTTTCCGCGTCGACATCCGGCTCCCTGCCTGTGGCTATCGTCTGGCTGAGCACCGCGCCGTCCACACCGTCCGCGTTCAGCAGCGCGCCTATCTCATCAGCGAGTTTTTTCTCAAGGGCCCTTGCCCTGCTCCCGCGCCCTCAATCTCGGGCGGCAGTTCCACGGTCGAATTGTCCTTGCTCCGCAGCATCATAAGCGCAAGGTTGCGGGCGATGGTGAACATCCATGCCAAAGGTTTGCCCTGCGGGGAGTACTTCCCCGCCGCTTCGTATATGCGGATGAAAACATCCTGCGTCACGCTCTCGGCACGGCTTCTGTTGCGCAGAATCGAGAGGACATAGCCGTATATCCGGCTAGCCGTGAGTTCGTAAAGCTCGCCGAGCGCGTCCTTGCGCCCGGCGGTGTCTGCTCCGGCAAGCCGCAGCAGCAGGCCTTCGATGTGCCTGTCGTTCGAACCACCCCGAGGCGCCGCTGCGAGCCGGTTCCCTTCCGTAAATATCGCAGATATACGCATAATACCGCCCATTATACATTAATAACGTGTCAGCGTCGGGTTTTATCGCACTGCAGCGCGCGCTTTTTTATGCGAGTTTAACAGGCAATTTACTTCATCGTGATTTAAATAATACATAGGGCGTTTATCGTAGTAAGCGATGAAAAGAATAGAAGAAATAGAAAAGATGGAAGCAAAGCAAGAAATGATGCTGAACGAAAGCACTAGGAGAAATGAATCTGAAATGAAGGTAAGAATACCGATAGTTACCATAGTCATAGCGGCGATGCTGTCGTGCGGTGCTCCGCACGTATTCGCCGAGGCGAATGGAAGCGTGGAAGCGACGACCAAAGTCATGCTCGCGGAATCACAGACCGATTTCAACGTACCGCTGATGATAGAATACGAGAGCATTCGCCTAGTGGCAAACACACTGCCTGCCGATCTCGACAGCGCCCCAAACGAGCAAATCACATCCGGCGACATTGGGAATAATACGGTCCCGATATCTTCCTCCGAAGTTCCCCTCGCCGGGGGGAACACAAAACCAACAACCCAGGGAGATGGCGCATCCGCGCTGAACATGGCGACGCTCATCATGGCACTCTCATGCCTAGCCGCCTTCGCCTTCCTGGGTTTTTTATTTATAAAAAGAAGAAAGGAGGAGAAGAAGTTGAAGGCAGAAAGCAGATAAAGCAGATCGATCTCCTTCTCCTTGCGCAACGCATCTGGGTAAAAGCATCTATATCTTGCAGACACGGCCGCACCGCAAGCAATACGGTGTGCTATTTGCAGCTAACGCCTTCGCTTTCGCGTTCGATTTTTTCGTGGATGCGTATGCCACGCCGTCCGAGTTCATGGAATACGTCTGCGGGGTCGAAAGCGTACTCGGGGATGAGCAGCCCCGTGCGGCGTTCAAGCACGCGCCCGTGCGCGATGAGCTGCGCAGCTATACTCATCGGTATTCCCACGTTGCGCGTGTAGGCGCGCAGACCTTCCCAACCGGGTACGGAGCCGTCCGACGCCGGGTGGGTGTGGTAGAGTGTGTAACGCAGCGTCTCGTCGTCCTTGATGCCGACGACTTCAACGTGAAGGGCGTAGCCGTAAAGCTCGGTTTCCGTTCCTTCTTTTGAATGGATCAGATATTCGCTCAGGCAGTCCATGATGCCGGCTTCCGCGCCGTTCACCGTGATTTTGTCGTTGCGCAGGATGCCCCATTCGTACAGGGCGCGGATGAGGCGCATATTCTCCGGGGGCCAGGTGCCGCGCACTTCGACGAGGCGCACTCCCTTGCTCTGCAGCGATTCAGCCACGGTGTGCGTTTCGGAGTGCGGTATGATGTACTGTTCCGTCCTGCCGTACGGTTCCGGCAACAGAACTTCCCTCGGGCGTGCGAACGGCGGCACCTGTACGAACTTGCCGTTTTCAAAAACGACGCGACTTTCGAGCAACGGGTCGTATTCATACGTCGTCGTCTCCGCGATTGAACGTGAGAACGCGAATGGGCGATACGCGCCGTGGCTGATCCTGACGGTGTCTATGGCATCGAGCCGGGCTGACGCGTGCATGACCATCATCTGCGTGACGCCCGGGGTCATGCCAAACCCGGGTACAAATACGAGGCCCTTCTCCTTGAAGGCGTCAGCATAATTGTTCTCGTCGCCCATGCCGTTGAGGTTGACGGCGTGGCAGCCGGCATCGGCGATGATGGCGCTCGTCCGTCCGTTGATCCCGATCGTCGTGCCGTCCGCCACTATGTCATAATCCTTCATTTTCTCGACAGACGCGTCGTGATCGGATATGTCGAGTTTGACAAATTTGACGCGGCCTGACCCTATCTCCGATACGACCTCGGCACCGGCTGCCTCGTCGATGTCCGCTATCGCAATCTCTTCAAAGTCGGAAAACTCCGCAAGGTCGAAGGCCGTTTCGCGGCAGATACGCCCGGCCCCTCCGAGACACATGATTTTCATAATAAACCTCCGCATATACGCCGGATAAGGTCCGGCAATTCCGTGATGTCAGCTATGACGTGATCGGCGCCCACGTCCTTGTATCCGCGCTCCGCACCGTGCGACAGCCATGGCAGTTCCGCGGTTTTCGCAGTCTCGTATTCCGAGGCGTTCAGGCCGAGCATACTGGACCCTTTGACGATGCCTACGGAGAGGCAGCCCGCGTTCTTCCCTTCCCATATATCGACGGCCGTATCGCCGACCTTCAGCGCCTCTCCTATCGACTGTACGCCAAGTTTCTCAAGGTTCCTCCACAGCATATAGGGATATGGACGTCCCACTCCGCCGACGTCGTCCGGACATACGAGTACATCCGGCTCGTAGCCCGCGCTCTTTGCGAGCGGCGCGACGGTGTCCATCATCGCCTTGTTGTAACCTGTGGTCGAGCCTATGGCGATACCCATTGCTCTAAGTTCCCGGACGATGCGCGGCACATCTGGCAGTGGTTCGGCGTGTTTCTCTATGACTCCGAACAGAGCCGGTTCAAAGCGCGCATAGATGCCGTCCACATCCTCCTGCACAGGAGGTGCTCCGTGTTTCACCCGCCAGAGCTCGGCCAGGCGTCTGCCTTCGAGCATCCTCTCGATGTGCTTCCTTTTCGGCAGGCCCATCGGCGCGCGGATTTCCTCTATCGTGGGGGTGACGCCGTAGGCTTCGAACGCTATGGTGAACGCGTCCACGGGAGCAAAACTCCCAAAGTCGACCGTCGTCCCCGCCCAGTCAAAAACAACTGCGTTTATTTTATTCATATAGCTTCCTTTCTACGGGCTCTTTTTTTCATCAACCTTATAATCAGTTCATACAGCAGCCTGACGAATACGTTTATCAGAAGGATGAGTATGCTCATCGCCGCCGCCTGCGATATGTCGCCCGCTTCTTCCATGTGTGATATAGCGATGGAGGCGACCTTGAAGTGGGCGCTGTACAGGAAGACTACGGCAGAGACCGTGACCATCGAATTGACGAAATAGTACATGAATATCTCGAGTATCGCGGGCAGTGACAGCGGTGCGCTGACGAGCAGCAGCGTCTTGTAGCGCGGGATGTTCATGCTCTCGGAGACGCTCTCATACTCACGGTCCAGCTTTTTGAGTGCGCCGGTCGCGGTGAAGAATGGCACCGAAAAATAGTGGAGGATGTTAGAGAGGACGAGGATTGCGACCGTGCCGTAGATGAAGTTGAGCGGGTTTTCCGGGGAGTTGAAGAAAAATATGTAGGAGAGCCCTATGACCATCCCGGGCAGGGCTAGCGGCAGTACGGAGAGCAGCTTGCCGTATTTGCGTAGCGCGCCGAGACCGTTCGTCTTTTCCATCATGTAGGCATAGATGAACACGAATACGGTCCCGAATACGGCTGTGAGCAGGCTCATCTCCAGCGAGTTGAAGTAGCTGCCCATGCCGCCTGTGGACATGTTGAACGCAAAGTGCTTCAGCGTGAAGGACAGATCAAACGGGTAGTATTTTGTCAACGCGCCGAGGAAGAGCGATGCGATCAGGGTCAGGAACGACAACGTGACAAACGCGCAGAGCGTGAAGAAAATGGCGTCGCGCGGGCGGCTTTTTTTGATGGTGAGGGTGGTCGACTTCGCGCTGATCGTGCCGGTGTTCCTGCTGTCCATGAGCCGCCCGACGATGAACGACAGCACGGCCGGTATGAGCAGCAGCGTGCCGACGACGGCGCCCATATTCATATTGAACTGCCCGGCCACCTGCTTGTATATGTCGGTCGCAAGCACGTTGTAGTTACCGCCGATGACCTTAGGCGCACCAAAGTCGGTGAAGGCGAGCGTGAAGCAGACGAAGAACACATTGACGGCCGTATATTTCACCTCAGGCAGCGCTACGCGGAGGAATTTGGCGAGTGGAGGAACTCCCATCGAGTCGGCGGCTTCGTACAGTCGGCCGTCCGCATATTCCAACGCGACGTAGAACATGAGGAAGGCTTGGGGGAATGTGAAGATGATCTCCGATAGGATGATCCCGAAACGTCCGTAAAGTTCCGTATGGAATCCGAGGCCCGTCAGTATCCCCTGGTTGCCAAAGAGATATACGAGCCCGAGTGCGTGCACGATGGTGGGTATAAAAATAGGGATCAGGGCGGTGTATTTAAAAAAGGACTTGAACGGGATGCGTGTGCGAGCGAGGGCGTAGGCGTACAAAAAGCCGATCACGGCGCTGAATACGGTGCTGACTAGGGAGATGTCGATGGTGTTCCAAACGGAAACGGAGAGGGAGGGCGTATCAAAATACCGCGCGTAATTCGCGAGCCCGACGAACCCTCCCGTCTTACTGAGGAACGCGTTCGAGAACAGTGAGAACAGAGGCAGGACCAGTACCACGGTGAACGCGGCGAGCATGCATGACATGACCGTGAGTTGTGGCAGGTTGACCCCGGAAAAACGATGTTTGATCCTATCAGGCATAGGCTATATCAATGATCCTTCCGAATATTTCATCACATTGTCTTCCGGCATGCGCAAAAATATCATGCTGTTTTCCCTGAGACTCAGGTTGTCGACGGCTTCCGACGATATGTCCACAAATATTTCCTCCGCGCCGGGCAGTATTCCGTGAATCCGCGTGAGCGGCCCTTTGAACTCAAGCGACTGTATCTTCGCGCTGGCGTCGTAAACGTCCCTGCGGTCCGCAAGCGCGATATTTTCCGGGCGGATGGCGCAGACCTCCCCCTCCCTCTCGTAAAAATTCATCATGCCGATGAAGTTGGCGACGAAGGGCGTAGCGGGATGGTTGTAAATCTCGCGCGGCGTTCCTATCTGCTCCACCACGGCGTTGTTCATCACGATGATGCGGTCGGCCATAGTCAGGGCTTCCTCCTGGTCATGTGTCACCATGACCGTGGTAACGCTCAGTGCACGCTGAATTTTGCGTATCTCACCGCGCAGCTTCACCCTGACCTTCGCGTCGAGCGCGGAGAGCGGCTCATCCAGGAGCAGATAGTCTGGCGAAAGAGCTATGGCGCGCGCGAGGGCTGTGCGTTGCTGCTGCCCTCCGGAGAGTTGGCGCGGATATTTGTCCTTGTGTTCGAGCAAATCCACGAGCCGCAGGACTTCCAGCGCTTTGGCGTTGGCCTCATCCCTGGGCAATTCCTTCTTCTGCCGCAATCCGAACATTATATTGCCATGTACAGTCATATTGGGGAATAGCGCATAGGATTGAAATACGATACCTAGGTTGCGCTTGGACGCGGGCAGTTCCGTACAGTCCCTTCCGTCCATGTATATCCTTCCCCCGTCGGCCGTCTCCAGGCCCGCGATGATGCGGATGAGCGTAGTCTTCCCGCAGCCGCTCGGCCCGAGGATGCAAACCAGTTCGCCGCGTTCTATGCTCACGTTGATATCGTCGAGCGCTGTCTGCCGGCCGAATTTTTTCGTGATATTCTCTACTTCCAAAAATCCCATCAGAACCTCCATAGCGGAAAGCGCGCGGTCGAGTCCGGCCGCGCGCGACGCAACTCTATCCGGATTTTATTCTTCTGCGGCTGACTTGCCGTCATAATTCTTGATCCACTTCTCCAATATGGCCTCGCGGTTCTGCGCGGTCCAGACGAAGTCGTTGTCGATAAGCTGTTTTACCGGGTCGCTGTCGTAGCCTTCATATGTGCCATCGCCGCCGGTCGCAATGATGGGGTAGTTCTCCTTGTAGAGCGCCATCGCCTCGTCGCTTATCGCCCAGTCGAGGAAGATATGCGATATCGGGTTGATCTCGCTTTTTTTCATCAGCGCGTTGGCTTCGAGGTCCCATCCGGAGCCTTCGGAGGGGAATATCACCTCCACGGGCGCGCCGTCCGATTTCTGGCTGATGCCCGCATACCCGAAGCTGACGCCAAGCGCACACTCGCCCGCCGCCGCCATCTTCGCAGGCTTCGAGCCGGAGTGCACGTACTGGTCAACGTTCTCATGCAGCTTGTTCAGATAGTCCCAACCGGCTTCGGTATCCTTGCCTTTGAGCTGGAGCAAGCCCGCTACGGTCAGGAATCCCGTGCCGGAAGAATTGGGGTTGGACATGACGATCTGGCCTTTGAGTTCCGGGCGCAGCAGGTCCTCATATGACTTGATATCCGATGGGGATAGGCCGAGTTCTTCCAGCTTGACCGTATTGACGATGAAGGCTGTCTCCCACGCGTCTATGCCTACCCAGGTCGGCGGCTGCTTGTCGGACTTAAATTCGGGAAGTATACGGTCTACGCCGGCCGGGGTATAAGGCTCGAGCATGCCCTGGTCGTCGAGCACCATCATGGACGAAGCCGCGGTGCCCCAGATCAGATCGGCCTGGGGATTGTCCTTCTCGGCCAGCAGCCTCGCGGTGATAACGCCTGTGGACTCGCGGACGATGTTCACCTTGACGTCCGGGTACTGGGCATTGAACACGGCCAGGTATTCCGTGACCTGTTCGTCCTCAAGCGCGGTGTAGACCGTTATCTCCCCTTCCGGCGTGGATGGATCAGTCTCCTGCGCGGCCTCGTCGGCGACGGGGGCGGGCGTGGCAGTCTCCTGCGCGGTGTCCTCCACGGATGGGGATGTCGCACCTCCCTCTGTACAGCCTGATAGCATCAATGCAGCGAGCAGTACGGCAATAAAGATAGTTGCGAGTTTTTGCATCTTAACCTCCTATTAAATCATCTATTTGATTCGAATGTCATGCATGATTTTAGCCATAACTTTAAATCGCCCAAGTAAAATACAATACCATCATCAGGTAAGTATTGTGTAAAAAATCAGCGGGGGAGGGGGGCGTTATGAGAAATAAAATTGTTTTGAAGTAAGGATGCGCTGCATCGCAACATAGGCCTGGCCGAGGGCGACGCCGCCGTCGTTCGGGGGGACAGCGATGTTGTAATACGGCGTGAAGCCGTCCGCATGCAGCAGGCGCAGGGTTTCTTCTATGAGTATCTTGTTCTGGAATATGCCGCCCGAGAGGCAGATCGTGTCTACCCCGCGCTCTTCGCGCGCAGCGCGACATTCGGCGAGAATGGTGCGGCAGACGTCCATATGAAAACGCAGAGCAAATGCGTCGGCTTGATCTACGGCACGGGAGGATATGGCACGTTGTGCAGCGTTTTCGAGCATGACAGCGCACTCGCCTTCGTACCTGTTGACGTGATGGATGCCGAGCAGGGCGGACACGGCGTCGAATAAGCGGCCCATGCTCGATGTTCGTACAGTGTTCACCCCGCCAAGGACGGCCGCCTCAATCATGCGACGATCTGCTTCGTAATCGTTCAGAGTGTCGTTTTCTTCCGCGTAATTCAGGACGTAGGAAATATCTATGTCGAAGGTCCTCTCGCCTTTCGGACACACAGAGACATTGGACGCTCGCGTTGCTTGCACCCTGTCCTCATGTGTTTTCCCAGAGTAGTCTCGGCGGGCGCCTGCCAACCGGCAGGCCGCGGATTTCCACGCGTCCCGCATAGAAGCATCGCCGCCTATCATCTCTATGTTCCGCAGATATGAAAAGCGTTCGAACTCAGCGCATTCGCAGATCAATATTTCACCGCCCCATATCGTACCGTCCGCGCCGTAACCCGTGCCGTCAAAGGCGACGCCGATGACGGGTCCGACAAGGCCGTGCTCGGCCATAACCGAGGCAATGTGCGCGTGATGGTGCTGCACGGCTAGCAATTGGGCGCCCTTTGTCTCCGCGTATTCCTTTGCAATTTCAGCCGTCCGATACAGTGGGTGCGCGTCGTGGGCTACCACGCAAGGCGTGATATCGAAGAACTCCTCCATGTCAGCGAGGTTCCCACCGTATACGCGTTCCGTTTCGATGTTCTCCATATCGCCGATATACTGGCTCATGTAGACGAAGCTGCCCTTTGTGAGCGCGAATGCACTCTTGAGATCCGCACCCGCCGCAAATATCCGGTCATTTTTTGACAGACTGTCAGTGCCGCGAAGGTAGATGGGTACGGGCGTCCAGCCCTTTGAGCGGCGTATGAGCTGGGGCTTTCCGTCACAGACGCGCGCTACGGAGTCGTCAATCCCGCGGACTATGCGGCGTCCGTTGTACAGTATGCCCGCGACGCGCCCGTCCCTGGCGGCGAGCGACAGCATCTCCTCGTCGTCGCGGATGATGGGGAGACCTGCTATATTGGCACTAGTCATTACGAGCGGCCCGAGCGCGGAGATGAGCATATACTGCAACGCCATGGATGGAAGGAAAGCCCCGATGAAACGGCTCGTGGACAGCACTCCCGGAGCAAGTGGCGGCGCAGCATCCTCCCCTGAGCGATGCTGTTCCAAAAGGACGATTGGCCGCTTTGGCGAAGTGAATAGGGTTTCTTCTTCGTCATTCAATTCACAATACGCGCGTACGCCCTCCACCGAGCTGAACATCACGGCGAAAGGCTTGTGCTCTCTCAATTTGATATCGCGAAGCCGCTCTACGGCATTCTCGTCAAAAGGGCTACACACGAAGTAATATCCGCCCACTCCTTTCAGAGTGATGACGCCACCGCCCCTGATCGCGCCAATCGCTTCGGATATGGCGGCGTTCCCATGTGCCACGGACGCCGCCCTGCCCGCATGCCAGATCGCCTGAGGGCCGCATTCATGACATGACACCGTCTGGGCGTGATAACGACGGCTCGCAGGATCAGTGTATTCCGCTCCGCAAGAGGGGCACATGGAGAAATCCATCATGGCGGTCGTATCCCGGTCATAGGGCAGTCGTTCCATGATGGTATACCGTGGGCCGCAGTTTGTACAGCTGATGAACGGGTGCATGTATCTCGAATTTGCGGGGTTACGAAACTCGGAGAGACATTCGCCGCACACCGCTATGTCCGCGGGTACGGCCGCTATCTCGTCCTCCGCTGTCGCGCTCGACACTATGCGAAAATCATCGAATGGTACTGTGTCTATGACTTCCCGGTCTATACGCATGATGTCCGCCATGCGCGGCTTGCCCGCCTGCACCACCTCTACGAACTCGCCTATGCGCTCCGGCTCGTCCGTCACGATGAGCTGTACGAAGGCGCCCATATTCCGCACCTGCCCGCGCATGCGGTATTTGGCCGCAAGTCTTGAAAGCGTCGGCCTGAAGCCGACGCCCTGAACGATCCCCCAAAACGTAATAACCTCTGTTATCATTTTTTCTTAGGATTGACGCTACGTCGAGGCTGGACGGCAGTCCTCAATGTGTCGGCGCCATCTTTGGCTCGATTGGCCCGGCCCGCAACCTTGTCGGCGCTATCCTTGCTCCGATTGGCCCGGCCCGCGATCTTGTCGGCGCCCACTCGAGCCTTGTCGGCGCTATCCTTGCTTCGATTGGCCCGGCCCGCAATATTATCGGCGCCCACTCGAACCTTGTCGGCGCTATCCTTGCTTCGATTGGCCCGCCCCGCCCCTTCAATCGCCCGGCGATACCTATCATAGTCTTCAGCCGTGGGCACTTCGTGCTCCTTCAGGTCCTCAATGTCGGGGATCACCCTCCTCTCCAAATATGTCGACACGGTGGGAGGCTCATATATCTCGTGGATTTCGGTTTCTTCCTCAATGAGCTCCGCCTCCATCTCCAGGCTTTCAAGCCTATCCCAACGCTCCTCCCTTTTGATCATACAATAGGTCATGAGCACGGACAGCATGAAGAAATACGAAACCACATCAAGCGCAAAAGCCACCAAATACATGTAAAAGTCACCTTCACCGAACTTACCGTTGAGAATCGTAATAGTGTGGTTGTAGATGATAAAAATGGCCGAACCCAGATACGATAGCACGGCGATGATCGCGGTCACCCACCCAAAACCCTGCGTGATACGCAAGGATGGCAATATTATCACAAGAAGCAAATATATGGCCGTGATAGCGGCGAGAGCGGCGTATGGGATGAAAATGGCATACTCTATCGAGTCGTAGAGATCCTTGAATTTCTCCCCTATCGGAGATACTTTTTCATACTCCACATATATTGAAATCAGATAGATGCATAGAGGGACTATCAGAACGAGTCTCCTCAATATGTTGGTGCGGTATGGGTAATTCATGAACGCCAGCGCCGCTACCGCGCCAAACACCAAGAGGTAGATGACCGTACCCAGAGGGGAATCGCCGGCCTCAGGTACTCCGGAAGCAGTGAGCTCCATTCCCGACAGATATGCTTGCAATGCGTTCCAATAGTAGCCTAGCGGATAGCTAATAGCGATGTGAACAGCCGCAAGCGCTATCATCACGAGCGCGGAACTTTTGATTTTTCTGAAACAATAGTCGTCCATCACTCAATCTTGAGGCTTTTTTTCGGGCATCCCTCTATGCAGAGCCCGCACCTCGTACATTTGTCATCATCCACTTCCCACTTTTTATCTTCACGGATAACGGCGATCGCACCCTGCGGGCACTTTTTCGCACATATACCACAGAACACGCATGTGTCATCGCATTTCAGGCTACCTTCGTTTGCAGCGCTGCCCTGATCCTCTGGCTTCTCAAAGGTATCTACTATCTTATAGACATCCGGCGTCGTGTATGTTGCCTCATTAAACAGACACTTCTTAGGGCAGACATCGACGCAGCAGCTACACTGTATGCACTGCATTCGCCCGATCGACCAGGTCTTGGCGTCCCGGTCCACCGTGATGGCATCCGTCGGACATTTCTTGCCGCAGATGCCGCACAGTATGCAGGTGTCCATGTCTACAGCGATATGCCCTCTCGTTCTCTCTTTCCATTCGCGGGGGATCACGGGGTACATGAGCGTAGCCGGCTTCCCGCCCAGGCTGCGCATGATCATCTTTCCTATCTTCAATCCGGGCATATTGTCACCTCTCTGTACAGCTGATACACGGGTCAATCGTCAGCACCAGCACCGGCACGTCTGCGAGGTCGCATCCCTGAAGCATCCTGACAAGCGCGGGGATGTTCGCGTTGGTAGGGGTGCGCACTCTGATGCGTTCGAGAAATTTGCTCCCGTTACCCTTGCTGTAATAATACGCTTCACCGCGCGGCTGCTCCATACGGCCCACAAACTCTCCCGATGGATTGCCCTTCACCTTCACTTCGATGTCGCCTCCGGGCATATGCCCGGCCGCCTCTGCTATGAGGTCTATGGATTGGAACAGCTCCCTCACCCTGACCTTGCACCTGGCCATGGAGTCGCCGCCCTCCTCTACGCAGGGTTCAAATCCGAGATCCGCATACGCGCCGTGGCCATCGAGCCTGACATCCATCCTGACGCCCGAGCCCCTTGCGACGGGCCCGACGGCACAAAGCTCCTTCGCGTCTTCCGTGGACAGCACCCCGACCCCTTCGAGCCGGTTCTTCACGGACAGGTCTTCCAGGAACACGTCCGTCAGTTCCTTGAGCTCGGGGATCATGCCGCGCAGCGTCCCGGCTATCTCCGCGAGCTTCTCGTCCGGAACGTCCTTCCTGACGCCGCCGACCTTGCATACGGAGAATATCACCCTGCCGCCCGTCGTTTCCTCGAAGATATCAAGCACCGTCTCGCGCAGCCTCCAGCTGTGCATGAACAGACTCTCGAACCCGAAGCTGTCCGCAAGCAGGCCGAGCCACAGCAGATGGCTATGCATACGGCCGAGCTCATGCCATATCGTGCGCAGGTATTCCGCACGCGGCGGGACAGTGATGCCTAGGTTGCCTTCTACCGATTTGCAATATCCCCATCCGTGCCCAAAGCTGCATATCCCGCAGATGCGTTCGATGACGTAGACCATCTCCGGCCATTCGTTCTTCTCGACGAGCTTTTCGAGGCCACGGTGTATGAACCCGATGGACGGTATCGCCTCGACGACCGTCTCGTCCTCGAGGACGAGGTCGAGATGTATAGGCTCGGGCAGGACAGGATGCTGAGGCCCGAATGGTATAATTGTACGTTTAGCCATTACTTTCCTTTCCTCTCCTTATCTACCTTATCTTTCTTATTCTCTTTATCTGTCTTCGCTGACTTCAATTCTTTGCCTGACGCTTCCCTCGGCTTCGCGCCGCGATCTTCCACGGGATTCCACGGCGTCTCGGACGCTATTTTGAAGAAATGCCCGCCGTAATCGAGCGCAAGGTTTCTGAATGTGATGCCAAAAAGGTCATGCATCTCGTTCTCGTATATGAATGCTGGCCAATATATGCCCGATATGCTATGGATCTCGGGATCTTTGTCCTCAATGCTGACCTTGAAGTTCTTCAACGTTTCGTCCTTTTCAAACGAGTACAGTATCTCCACAGCCCCCTCGGCTTTTGTGGCGCACGCCTGGCCAAGGCGGTAGCCTTCCGATTTGATGTCCGATACGGACTCGAGCAGATGGGAAGCCTCTATCGTCACTATATCCTGTATCAAGTCTTTTCTCTCGCTCATCACGCTTCCTCCTTTCCGCTCCCAGAGTTCTTGCTGTCATCAGCGCTCTCGTCATCGGGCTGCGTACCGAAATATTTCACCTCAATGTCGTCACCGGGAAGAACAAGCTCCTCAAGCGGTTCGGGTGGAGCCCCGTCGGGAAGGCCCATCCTGTCCAGATTCGCAACCGCTTCAGCCGCGGTAGTCGTCTCATGCGGACGTTTCTCCATCGCTTTCTTCTTCTCGTCCAGCGCTCCGAGCGCACGTACGACACCATCGATGATAGCCTCTGGCCGCGCGGCGCAACCTGGGACGTAGACGTCTACGGGTATGACCGTGTCGACGCCCCCCATTATATTGTAGCAATCCTTGAACACGCCGCCCGATGTCGCGCATATCCCTATGGCCGCGACTGCCTTCGGTTCGGGCATCTGTTCGTATATCTGCTTGACGACGCTGACGTTCTGTTCGTTGATGGACCCCGTGATCAGGAATATGTCGGCGTGCTTCGGGTTGCCCGTGTTGATGATGCCGAACCGTTCGACGTCGTACATGGGAGTGAGGCACGCGAGCACCTCAATGTCACAGCCGTTGCAGCTTGACCCATCGTAATGTATGATCCATGGACTCTTTGTGATGTATGACATATCGCGCCTCCTTCTACATAAGTCCCCTGAGATAGTATAGCAGTATGAGGTTGGCTGCGCCAAATGTGATCGTCACAAGCCAGCTCGATTTGAGCGCGAACTGCCATTTCATCCTCGCGAACGCATTGTCGATAAACACTTCGAGGAAGAAAGCCAGCAGCGCGACGGCGGCGCCTATGACGGCCATGTACCACGTTCCATTCGGGAAGAACAGGAATACGAAGCCGAGCAGGAACACATTCTCATACCAATGCGCTATCTCGATGAGGGCGAGAGTCCTCCCCGAAAATTCTGTCGTCACACCCTTGACCAGTTCCTGATGCGCGTGATGCGAAAGGGAAAGGTCAAAGGGCGACTTGCGGAATTTCATCGTGAGAATGAAAAGATAACCGATAAATATTCCGACGAGATACTGTAACGGTATGCCTCCGCTATCGAGACCTACACCCGCCACTATGTCTCCTATGCGGAAGCTGCCTGTCGTCATATACAGGCCGACCGCCGTTAGCAGCACCATGGGCTCGTACGCCATCATCTGTAAAAGCTCCCGCTCCGCGCCTATCTGCGCGTAGGGTGAGTTGGACGAATAGGCGCCTATCACGAGGAACAGGTTGGCCGTCGTGAGCGTAAAGATGACGAGCAGCAGGTTCTCCCCGAAGAAAAAGAGGCCGCCCGTAATGATGATGAAAATGAGAAAGCACATCACGTAGAAGTCCTGCCCGCTATTGACGGTCACAGGCTCCTTCTCCATGAGTTTGCGGACATCGTAGAAGGGCTGCATTATCGGCGGACCGAATCTGCCCTGCATGCGCGCGGTGACCTTCCTGTCTATACCTGAGAGCAGCCCCCCTACGAACGGGCCGGCTATAAGGTAGCAGACGAGGCCGATCACGGCATAAATACTGACTGGCATCAGAACGTACCCCCTCCCTGTATATACCTGAACACCGATATTGCGAGCGAACCCGCGAACGAGAACGAAACCGCAAATATGACGCAGGTCGTGACAAGCCCAACGCGGTTCATTAGCTTCTCGCCGAACACGCCTTCCATATACCAATTGCGCAGGCTCACAGGGATATCCTTGCCCATCGAGCCCGCAAAGGTCAGGTTGTCACCCTCGTTCGCACCGCCCATGTAAAGGGGGACGACGCGCTTGCGCGTGCGCCCGTAGAATAGGAGCGGCAGCACGAGGATAGTAGCGGCGAGTACAACCATGATGATCATGTTGTCGCCCGACAGCGCGACGGCTGTAGCGTCAGTGATGCCATCGAAGAAGTGAGTGACGAACGGAACTATGACGCTGCCGGAGAACAGAGGGAACGAGAGGGATATGATGATGACGAGCACAATGTGCCCCGTCAGCACGAACCACTCCTCACCGTGCACCTTGTCCTGTATGTTCTGCCTGTTTGCCACTATTGCCGTGAGCTTGCCGAGCCATTTACCCCAGTAGAACACGGTGACGGCGGATCCGAATACTATCATGAGCACGACCCACACCCCACCCGCGTCGACGAACGACTGGAGGGCCGCCCACTTGGATATGAGCATCCCGAACGGCGCGAGGAACATCGCGGCTATACCGATAATCATGTATACAGCCAGCCTCGGCATCCTGCCGAACAGCCCGTCCATATCCTCTATATCTCGACTGCCTATGTTGTGCTCGGCCGTACCTACGCTGAGAAAGAGCAGTGACTTCGTGACCGCGTGGAAGATAATGAGCATGATTGCGGCCCATACGCCCTCCGGAGTGCCTATGCCTGCGCACGCGACGATGAGGCCGAGGTTGGCAATAGTAGAATACGCGAGGACACGCTTCGCATTGCTCTGCGTGACCGCCGCGAACGATGCAAGGACGAATGTGAGCCCCCCGACCATCATAACCATGAATCCCGGCCCACCTATGTCCATGATGCCCTGCACTCCGAGCAGGGGCGAGAGCTTCACGATGAGGAATACGCCCGCCTTGACCATCGTCGACGAGTGTAGCAAAGCCGACGTAGGCGTCGGCGCGACCATCGCCCCGAGCAGCCAACTGTTGAACGGCATCTGCGCGGCCTTCGTAATGCCCGCAAAACACAGCAGCATGACGACCGCGTTCACGATATAGTCAGGCTGGCCCAGAGCCTTCGCCGATGAGCCGAGCTCAAGCAGCCGGTCTATCTCAAGCGTCGCGTAGGTGCCGCCGAGCAGCACGATGGCGAGCACGAAGGCGAGCCCACCAAGCAAGTTCATGATGAGCGCCCGGAAAGAATTCCTTACAGCCTCCTCTGTCTTCGTATACCCTATCAGGAAGAACGAACAGAGCGTCGTGATCTCCCAGAAGAAGTACATATATATCAGGTTGTTTGAGAGGACGATGCCAAACATCGCGGCCAGGAAGATGAACATGAGGAAGAAAAACCACCAACGCCTGTCAGGGCCCTCAGGGTGATGGCTCTGAAAGTCTTTCATGTAACCGACAGCATATACGCATATGAGCGTACCTATGATGCCGATGATAATGACCATTATAAGCGCAAAATGATCTATGCCTATGTTGTTCTTCACCTCGATGCTGTGACCCGCGTGCAACTCAAACCATATGAGGATAAAACATTGCACCGGTGCAAGTATGCACGCCAACACTTTTTTGTACTTGATCCCGAGGATGAAGATAACTACGGCTAGCGCCGCCTCTATCCCCATCATCACGTATCCCGTGGCTTCCGCCGACTCCGTCCCGCCTGACCACAGCATGTTCGGTCCAACGTCAGACCATATACCCTGCCTGACCGCCAAAATCACCGAAAAGACGGCCGTGGCCGCGGCTCCGATGAAAATCACCGGGCCACGCGCCACGTCACTCCTGATGAACAGCAGAGCCAAAGCGATCACAAGTGGGATCAGTACGAGAAAAATTATCGTTTCCACTGCTTCCCTTCCTTATCTACGACTTACGCCGCTTCTTCGCCAGCTACAGCCGTACGCCGGCCGAGCTTCATTGCACCGAGGAAAAGTATCACGTATGTGACGAGCTCCACACCCATCAACGCCCATACCTTCGACATCGCAGGATCGGTGAATATGTTGTATCCCTCTGCGATCTCCGCGGGATTGGCGATGATCGTCACAAACGACAGAGCTATCGACACAATGCACACGACCGTAAGAAGGACGATCCATGGCGCGCCGCCTCCGATGATCTGCTTCCGCGCTGCCTTTTCCGCGTCCTTCTTCTCGCCAGCGGAGCCCGGCTTTGCGGGGAATTTCATGTTGAACGTGACCTCGTCCGAGCCTATGACCAATGTCTGCCTGATCTTGCCCCGGTACTTCTGTATAGCGAACACGACTACAGGCGCGATGATGATGTCCATCGAAAGCAGGAAGATCGGAATACCGTCCCCTACCTCGAAGATGAGCAGGACCATAGCCGCAACCTGCAGGATAATGGCAAACCACTCCAAAACTGGGAACATTGCCGCTTTGACCGTCAGAGATTCCTTAGGATCGTAGCCGCGTTCCTTCATCTTCTTGCGCATGAGTATCTGCGAATATAGGATGCCCACCCAGCATAGCGTACCCGTGAATCCGGCGATGCCGACGAGCGCCGTGTAGAGCATGTTGTCCTCGCCGCCCATCATGCCGAGCTCGGAGATAAGGAAGCTGAGCAGGAAGACGAGCCATATGAACACGAGCGTGAAGAGCGTGGCGTTCTGTGGTGTGCTAAAACGGTTGAGCTTTGACAGGAACTTAGGTGCGAGGCCCTCGACGGAGAGCCCGTACAGCGAGCGCACCGTGCCGTAGAAACCGGAATTGGCACAGCTGAACGCCGCTATGAGCGTGACGACAGTAAACACGCTGCTGCCCCAGCCAAAGCCGTAGGCCGCGAGCGCCTGCGCGAACACCGAGCTATCGAGTGTCGCCACCGTGTACGGCATTATCAGCGAGAGTATGAAGATAGGCACCAGATAGATCAGTATGATGCGGTAGGCGACCTTCTTGCAAGCCGCCGGCACGTTGACCTCCGGATTCTGCGTCTCCGCGGCCGAGAGCCCTACTATCTCCGAGCCCTGGAAGTTCACGAGGGTCCATATCATGAGCGTGATCATCACGATGCCACCCCTCGGAAAGAGCTGATGCATGACACTCTCGCCCACGTTCGGAAGCAACGCCTGCGAGCCTACGAAGCCGGCAGCGATATCCGCCGTAGTTTCGTTGCCCTCAAAATGCGCTCCGCTGTTCACTACGCCGAGGAAGATGAGTACGCCGAAAATGATGAACAGTATGATGGCGAATATCTTGATGATCGCAAGGATGGATTCGAGATGGCCGAACCATTTGACATGAAAGATATTGATGAGCGTTAGAAGAGCGAGCGCTACGATACCCCACAGGAATGTGAGCGCCGGAGTGCTCTCATATGCCGGATTGATATTTTTAATAAGTGCGTTTACAAAAATGGCTGTAGCGAGAGCCTCTGATGGTATGTAGCACACCCAGTTCGCCCAGAACGCCCAGCCGATGCCCGCGGATGCCGTATCGCCCATGAACTCGCGAGTGTAGGACACGAACGAGCCGCGCCTCGGTATGTTGACGAGAAGCTCCGCAAATGACTGCATGACACCGTAGATAGTAACGCCCGCGACGGCGTAAGTGATAAGGATAGCGCCAGGCCCCATTTCGTTGAACGTGTAGCCCAGCTCCAGAAAATAACATGAACCGATGATGCCGCCGAGGGCGATGAGCGAGACGTGCCACGGCATGATTCCGCGCGACAGAGTTCTTTCGCTCTGTTCGACCAATCTCTCTTGAGCCATTACTTACCTCCTTTTGTCTTTTTTAATTATATAAAATGATTGTTACGGCGCTCCACGCTTTTGTGCCGTTGAACCGATACCCGTTATCGTCCCGAGCTACGACGATGTCACCGTCTGATCGGAGTCGATCTTCTTCCACATCAGATAGAATACCGCCGCCAGAACTAGCACGACCACCGTCGCTATACGGATACCCATCCACATCGCCTCCTGCGACCCGAACACCGTCATGTCGTAGTTTTCGGCGAAAGCTTCCGCATAGGACATGCCATCCTCCTCTACCAGGGAACTCACCCAATCCGACTCGTACCACGGCAGGAAGAAACTGCCTCCGATGCCGACGAGGCCCAGTATGAGAAAGAGGAACGACATCCGTTTCATATCTCCACTTGCAAGGCGAGTCTTAGGGTTGGGCGGGTTGCTCACGGAATCTTTCCGCGAGAGACCACCATACATGGCCCTCCATATCGCGTAGAGTATGGGGCCCGTGATAATGCCTATCATGCCGCCGATGAAGTAATCCGTCCCGTTCACGAGGAAGGAAAAGAACGCGATACAGATGGGCATGACGCATATCACGCAGAGGAATCTATAACCACCCGGCGTTTTGAATTTGTAGTCTTCCGGAGGTATCGTCTTTCTGAGCTTCATCGCGGAGATGTAGACGAGGATGTACGACGATACGAGAAGGAACACGTCAACAACGACAAGGATGGAAAAGTCTATCATGCAAAGCGCGATATTGACGACAGCGACAGAAACAACGGCGACGTAAGGTACGCCATGCTTCTTGTCCACCTTGACCATGAACGGCGGAGCGAGATTGTCGTCCGCCAGGGCAAAGAAGCCGCGCGAGCCCGATGCGATATACGTGTTGAATATGGAGCACTGGGCGATGATGGCGACTACACCAAAGAACAGGCCGAGCGCCGGAGCTACGAAGTGTTCAGGCAATGTGGCGTATCCGATGACGCCCTCTCCCGCGTCGGAGCCCCAGTTGAGGAAACTAAATTCCTCGCCCGCCCCCTTGAACGCAGCCAGCGCGGCCAGCGTCGGTATGATATATGTAGCCATGATGATGGGCACTGATATGATCGTCGCGCGGGATATGACCTGCGGGTCTTCGAGCTCGCCCGCGATCGTGGACATCGACTCGTATCCCGAGTACATCCACATACCTATCGACAGACCGGCGCCGATATAGAAAAACCAGTCGGAACCCGCCTCTATCGGATAGGCCGTGACCGGGTCGAAAGGATTGCCGCCCCAGTTCATGAAACCTACAACGGCCACCATAGCGAACGCGGCAATGACAAAGACCGAGAGGATATTCGTAACTATGCCGACGTCACGCACCCCTCTGATATTGATGTACATGAACACGAGTATCATCGCGAGCTTGAACGCGAACTCCGCACCCCACCCCATATGCAAAATGCCCGCGAGATAACCGCCCGCGAGCACCACATATAGAGTGTTGTCTATGTAGATCGATATCGTACGCCACCAGCCCGCCTGAAACCCCCAGAACTCACCTAGGGCCTCTTGAACCCACTTGTAATAGCCACCTTCCTGCGGCCTCGCTGAGCCGAGCTCCGCGGCGACAAGTCCGAACGGAAGTCCCCAGACGAACGGCAATATGATGAGTAAAATGAGAGTGAGCCCTGGCCCGGCTTCGGGGATCATGTCCTCTATGCCGTAGCACCCCGCAGCGACGAGTGAAAAAATCATGAACACCACAGTGAAGGTGCTCATCTTGTGCTTTTTGAGCCCTCGCCCGGCGGTATCCATCGCTACCGAAGGATTGTTGGTAACGTTGCTTGCCATAGTTCCACCTCCTTTGCTTGTCTCTTTCGCCTATGACCATGTTATTGTCCGTCACCGCTTGCCTGCACGCCTAGCCGCAGCGAAAAAATCCCACGCAGTTTTGACACTAAGAGACAACGGCATCGCGAGCGATCACACGCTCCACCGCGCCCGTTGAATCAGAGATGCGCCGATACTATGGAAATACCGGTCAATAAGAAAACCCGCACTTCCCTATAACAATAAATGATTGCCGCGCGAGAGGAATACTCCGCCCACGCCATATGTGAGAATTATATGTTAGCACGCCCATGCTGTCAATCACACGGAGATTAAATTTCGCCTGATCGTTCACGATTCGTATAGTTTTCATATGATATAATAATGGCGTTTGAGGATTTGGTTGATAGGTATCCGACATGATGAGATTTTTTACGTTGACTACGAGCGAGATCGACGATACCCAAGCGGCGATTGCCGAGATAACGGAGCAGTTGGACGCACAGAGCAGCCTGCTCGCGCACAGCATGGGCTTACTGTCCTGTTATTCCGACTTCATCGAAGGCGAGGTGATATCCGCGCTGAGGGACGCCCTGCCCTTCGAATTTGTGGGGACGACGACCCTCGGGACAGCCGCGCCGAATACGGATTCCCTCGTAGGGCTCACCATCCTCGTGCTGACATCCGATGACATCTCCTTTGTAACAGGACTCAGCGAACCCATCGTGGACGAAGACGTGGACGTGGTTGCCCGCGCATACGCGGAAGCCATAGGAAAAGCGGACGCCGCGGCAAGGCCCACCCTCATGTTCAGCTACGCTCCTCTGCTCATGAACGTGGGCGGGGATTACTTCGTCAACACCCTGACAGAAATTTCAGGCAATGTGCCCAACTTTGGGACTATTTCCATGGACGACACCATCGACTACCACAACAGCCACGTAATATTCAACGGCGAACTCCACAAAGACAGGCTCGCCTTCGTCCTCGTCTTAGGGGACATCAAGCCAAGGTTCAGGTTTGCGTCCATTTCAAAGGAAAAGATATTCCGCGATAAGGGAGTAGTGACATCCTCGGAAGGCAACCAGCTCCATAAGATCAACGATATGTCAGTGGAGGATTATCTGCTGTCGCTAGGGCTCGCCAAGGGGGAGGACGGCGCCATCATGGGTATCAATTCCTTCCCGTTCATCGTCGACTACAACGACGGCACCAAGCCTGTCGTACGCATCATGTTCGCCATCACCCCGGAGGGGTACGCGGTCTGCGGCGGCGACATTCCAGAAGGCGCGACGCTGTCCGTTGGCTCCATAGACGGCAACGAGGTGGTCAAAGCCACCGGCGATCTGCTACGCGACATTCTGGCGGAGGGCAGCATAGGCGCACTTCTCATCTTTTCCTGTGGGGGAAGGTACTTCTCCCTCGGCTATGGCTCTGAACGTGAGGCCTTAGAGGTGCGAGGCTTGCTAGAGGGGGCGGGCATACCATATACGCTCACCTATTCCGGAGGGGAGATATGCCCGGCATACGTCACCAAGGACGCTAAGGCGACGACGAACAGATTTCACAACGATACCTTTGCGGTGTGCATCTTCTGAACTATGACTGACTCTCCCATGTCAGACAACATGAATGAAGGTCTTGCAGCCGAGAACAAGCGACTGAACCTCGAGATCAAGAAGCTCACGAGGGCGCTGAAACGCGAGCAGACCACCAATGAGCGCAATCGTATCACTTTTGAAGCGAAGAACAGACTCAGCGACATCATCTCCGCGGACCGGTCCAAGCTGGAGCAATATATGAACCTGCTACTGGACAACAGCCGCGACTTCATCCTGCTTTTCGATGCGGACGGGCGTATCGCCTATTGCACCGAATCATTCCTCAAAGCCTGCGGTATAGCTGGCTTTGGGCTCATAAAAAATAAAACTTACAGGGAGATACTCGGCTCTTTTATAGATGATGAAATCACACGCGATATGGACCGGACATTCCGCGAAGGCGGCAAGTCTGGTTTGGCGCGGTGCTATAGGCGCGAGCAGGCGATCGACTTCAGCGGCGATAGCCGGGAACGCATCTACTCCATAGAGCTCAGTCCCATGCAACAGGATGATGGCGCTGTCGTGGTGATGATCGTGTTCTACGACACGACGGACTACGTGAACGCCAAGCAGGAGGCTGAACGCGCGAGTGCGGCCAAATCCGATTTTCTCGCCACTGTTTCCCACGAGATACGCACGCCTATGAACGCCATCATCGGTATATCGGAGATGATGGGCGATACAGAACTGACGGACAAACAGCGCGAATTTCTTGCGAAGATACAATCGTCATCAGCCGTCCTGCTTGACCTTATCAACGATATTCTGGATTTCTCCAAGATCGAAGCGGGCAAATTGGAGCTGATAGATGAGTATTTCGATTTCCATAGATTGCTCAACAGTCTAAAGTCCGTGTTCGATCTCATAATGTCACAAAAGACTCTAGGCTTCAATTGCGATTTTGAGCCTAATCTGCCTAAGGTGGTGTTTGGCGACGCGAAACGCATACGTCAGATACTGACCAATCTGCTCAACAACGCTTACAAATACACGCCGAGCGGCTGGATAGATTTCAAGGTTTCCATGAACCACGACGGGGTGGTGCGGTTCGACATCAAGGACACGGGGATCGGTATTGAGGAGGAGGATCTGCCTAAGCTGTTCGATGAGTTCGTCCAGCTCGACCTCACAAAAAACAAAAACGTCACGGGCACGGGCCTCGGGCTCGCCATCACGAAGCGGCTGTGCGAGATGATGCACGGAGAGATAAGCGTCAATAGCGTATATGGGGAAGGCTCGATATTCACCATCATCCTGCCCCTGCAGACGGGAAGCGATGCCGACCTGCCGGTCGAGGTGGAGAGCGCAGGGAAATTCGCGGCACCTGGCGCGAAGATTCTCATAGTGGACGATGTGGAAATCAACCTTGAAGTGGCGGAATATATGCTCGAACCGTTCGCGGTGGATTGCGATCTGGCCTACGACGGACAGCAGGCGCTTGACAGGATTGTCAAAAGCTCATACGATTTGGTGCTGATGGACCACATGATGCCGAGGATGGACGGTATCGAGGCGACCCGCCGCATCAGAAAGATGGACGGGCCGAAGTCCAAGATTCCCGTCGTCGCGCTGACCGCCAACGCCATCAGCGGGAACGAAAAGATGTTCATCGAGGCAGGATTCGACGGGTTCATATCAAAGCCCATCGACGGGCACGCCTTGGCTTCTACCCTTTTGAAGTTTCTTCCGGCAGACCTGATAGTTCACGCGGACGCGGCGCAATAATTATCTGCATATTTCATCAGATATACGGACACGGAGCAACAATAATCCACCGATCTCATCATCTATGCGATCATAAGGCAATATTATCTAGTTCCGTGAATTTATGGGCTATATATCCCGGCGGCCTGTGATGGCACGGGAGAGTGTCTCGTCGTCCGTGTAGTCGAGATCTCCGCCTACGGGAACGCCGTGCGCTATGCGGCTGATCTTGATGCCGGACGGGCGTATGAGGCCGGCCGCGTACATGGCCGTCGCCTCTCCCTCTATGTTTGGGTTCGTTGCAACGATGATCTCGACGACCTCGTCGTTGCCTTGAAGCCTGACGATGAGTGAACGGAGGTTGATGTCGTCGGGACCGACGCCGTCCATCGGCGATATGGCGCCGTGCAGTACGTGATAGAGGCCCCTGTATTCCCTCATGCGCTCAATTGCCGCGACATCCCTCGGCGTCTCGACAACACAGATGACGGTGCGGTCACGCGAGTTGTCGGAGCATACTGCACAGGGATCGGAATCCGTCAAGTTGCCGCACACGGAGCAGTATGTCAGCTCCTTCTTGGCGGCAGTGATGGCATTCGCCATCGAGAACGCGTCCTCGTCGTTCATAGAAATGATATGGAAGGCGAGCCTCTGCGCCGTCTTGCCTCCGATACCGGGCAGGCGCGACAGCTCCGCGATGAGTTTTGCGAGAGGCTTTGGGTAGTTGTTCATATATTGCCTCCAGCGGTGGCCATGGTGAAGGCGCCCGCCACTCCGCCGTCCTGATCAGAACGGCAGATTGATACCTCCCGTCACCTTCTCCATCTCAGACTGCGATATCTCCTCTATTTGACGTATCGCCTCGTTGACAGCTACGATGATGAGGTCCTGCAGCATCTCCGGGTCGTCACGGTCCATCACGTCGGGGTCAATCTTGACGGAAACGAGCTCCTTCTTTCCGTTGACCTTGACAGCTACGGCGCCGCCGCCCGCGGTAGCTTCGGCTTCTTTCTTCTCTATCTCCTCCTGCACGGCGTCCATCTGCGCCTGCATGGCCGTGAGCTGCTGCATCTGTTGCGCCTGCTGCATCTGCATGGCTTTGCGACCACCGCCACCTCCACCTTGCGGCTTCCTGCGGCCGGCTTTCATGCCCTTACCCATTCACGTCCTCCTTTTTTCATCATATATTCTTTCATTATATATCTGCCTATCAATCAAGCACCGGGCGCTGGGCCGGAATGGCTTCCATCATTTTCCATCTTAGACATCTCCACTATCGCTATTTCGAGTAGGACGCGGACGTGGGGCGACCATCTGCTGTCATTGAACAGCTTCGATAGACGGTAGATGCTGTCATTGATAAATTCAACACTATAGCCTGCAGAAGCACGGCCGATCTCATCGATGTTTTCCGCCGAGCGGCTGATAATCCGCCTGGGATCCTTCACGAACTTGATGAGCAGGGCGCTGTGCAGCCAGTCGATCCATTCTTCTATGACGCGTCTCTCCTCTTTGCCCTCGGCGAGCATCTCATTCACCTTGACGAGAGCTTCGGCCGTCCTGCCCACGTGAACGGCGTCTGTCAGCGCGGCTATGGCGCTATCTCCGGGGCTACCGAGAACATCGAGCACGAGCTCTCGCGTGAGGCTGCTATCGCCGGATGTCACACACTGTTCGAGCAGGCTCATGCCATCGCGGACCGAGCCGTCCGCGTTCTGGGCCAGCAGGGCAAGGGCGTCATCCGCCGCATCTATACCGAGTTTAACCGAGACGGCCTTCATCCCACCTGCAATCTCGGACGCCGCCACGCGACGGAAGTCAAAACGCTGACATCTGGACAGTATGGTCTGCGGCAGCTTGTTCGGCTCCGTCGTGCATAGGATGAACAGGACGTTTGGCGGCGGTTCCTCAAGAGTCTTGAGCAGCGCATTGAACGCTTGCTTAGAGAACTCGTGAACTTCGTCAAATATGAAGACACGTTTGCGGCCAAGCTGGGGCGGATATACGAGCAACTCCCTGAGATCCCGCACATCGTCAACGCTGTTGTTGGACGCGGCATCTATTTCGGCCACGTCGACGAACACTCCGTTCTTGATCTCTACGCAGTGCTCGCAGATGCCGCATGGGCGCACCGCACCGTCCCCGGCTATCTGGCCGCTACCACCGTTCAGGCAGTTGACACCCTTCGCGAGAAGGCGCGCAATAGTTGTCTTGCCTGTACCGCGCGTGCCGCTGAACAGGTACGCATGCCCGACGTTGCCCACATGTATCTGGTTCCTGAGCACCCTTACGACATGTTGCTGGCCGAGCACCTCATCGAAGGTCTCGGGCCGGAAGCGCCGGTATATTGCGATGTACCCTTTCTGTTCTCCCATTTGCCTTTCCGATTCAATCTTCCAAATCTTCCGTTGGAAATCAAGCAAGACCAAGCCTGACCGTTCCTGGCTTCGGCGCGCGAGGCTCCATGTGGCTAAGCCACACTCCTGAACTATATGCCGTGGGCGAGACCGGATGTGGCTGCGGCACACAGCACGGTCCGCTTATCGCTGCTCCCTTCCGGGCCTGACGAGGTTCACGGGGCGCTGTTGCGCAGGACCCGGCCTCGCCCGCGGCACATTACAGACCATATTTTAGCACATTTCGGGCGGCTTCGACAACGACCGTGATCTTTGGGGGTAAAAACGAAGCATACCGAGGTATAACGATTTGGATTTGGCGCTTGCGCACTGTGGCTGATTAAGTGTAGGATATATATGTTGTATTGACGCGTATAAGACACGCATAAATAAGAGTGTGTGAAATAGAATCACGCGGCGTAGGGTATAATAATTGGTATAAAATAAAAGCGATAAGTGAGATGAAGATAGCGGGCAGGAATAGGATTTTGAAGATTTTAATTCCAAATATTTCCATTTATGATGTTTCCAGAGGGACTAACTATGGGCAATCCTTTTTCTGCCGTAACCTACAGATTTGATCGTGTAGCGGTGACGAGCGGCAGCGCCTTGGTGAACGTGATAAATAGTACAGCAAATTATAACACTGACGCGGGCTACGAAGTTTATACTGATTTGAAATGGTAAAGATGCGACACTGATGTTATTGCTGAAAGCAGGATTGGGGCAGTTCCATCCTGCTCCAGCGTCAGGTCATCTCTGCGGGGCGGACGAGACCATCGTATTCCTCGCCGGTCAATAAGCCGGAGGCTATGGCCGCCTCGCGCAGGGCCAAGCACTCCGCGTGCGCCTTATTCGCGATCTCCGCCGCCCGGTCGTAGCCGATCTTAGGCGTGAGCGCCGTTACTAGCATAAGCGAACGCTCCAGATGTCTGGCGATGACGGCCTCGGCCGGCCGGATGCCGCTCGCACAGTTCGCGCGAAAGGAGCGCATGGCGTCTGCGAGCAGCCGGATAGACTGCTGGGTATTGTACGCGATGACCGGCATGTAGACGTTGAGCTGGAAGTTGCCCTGCGACGCCGCAAAGCCTATCGTGACGTCGTTGCCCATGACCTGGGAGCAGGCCATCGTAAGCGCCTCGCACTGGGTAGGATTGACCTTGCCGGGCATGATGGAGCTGCCCGGCTCGTTCGCAGGGATCGTGATCTCCCCGATGCCGCACCTCGGCCCCGAAGCCAGCATACGCACATCGTTGGCCATCTTGACCAGGTCGGCCGCGAGCGCCTTCAGAGCCCCGTGAAGATTCACTATGGCGTCTCTGCTCGTAAGCGCGTGGAACTTGTCCGGTGCGGTCACGAACGAGTGGCCCGATATCTCCGTGATCTTGGCGGCGGCCAGCTCCGCAAAACCCGGATGCGTGTTGAGACCCGTACCGACCGCCGTGCCACCGAGCGCGAGCCGCCTGACAGGCCCGATCGCGGAGAGGATCATCTCCCCCGTCTCCGAGAGCATGGCGCCCCACGCGCCTATTTCCTGCCCGAGCGTCAGCGGCGTCGCGTCCTGAAGATGCGTGCGCCCGATCTTCACGATGTCCGCGTATTCGCGCGACAGCCTGTCAAACTCCAGCCGCAGGCCATCCAGGGCAGGTAGCAGCAAATCCTCCACGGCGCTCACCGCCGCTATGTGCATCGCCGACGGGAATGTATCGTTCGAGCTCTGCCCCCTGTTGACGTCGTCGTTCGGATGCAGCCCCGTGATATGAGCGATCACCTCGTTGACATTCATGTTTGTCTGCGTGCCCGAGCCCGTCTGCCACACCGACAGAGGGAACTCGTCCGCCAGCTCGCCGCTGATGATCCTGTCTGCCGCCTTCGCGATCCTGCCCGCCTTGCCTTTCCCTATGGCCCCGAGATCCGCGTTCGCGAGCGCGGCGGCCTTCTTGACGACGCCAAAAGCCCGTATGACGTCCGCAGGCATCTTCTCGTCGCCGATCGCGAAGTTCGCGAGGCTGCGCTGCGTCTGCGCACCCCAAAGCCTTCCCTCCGGCACCCTGACCTCTCCCATGCTGTCCTTTTCAATCCTGTATTTTCCCATAATACATCCATTATATTCAGCAACCGCCCACAATGCAATGACGTTACGGCGGAATAGCGGGGACAGGTCTGTGCGCTGGACATATATTTTTGCGCAAGCGCAAGTATGAATAAAAGGATAAATAAGTGGTATATAATTATTGCTGCGATAAAAGGCGCCGGGGAGATTTTTGCCGTATACGCGGCAGCGTAGCCGGAGACGCATTGCCGTATTGGGCATCGCCCATTATGGAATAAATAATGCACAGTACGAGTGGCCTACACATGCAAAAGGGTCGATCTTCACTTGGAATCCGGGATTACAGCGCTACTTCTATGATTACACGACGCTGGCCGGAAATCCTAATTCGTACAATATCTCCTCCGTCGTTTACAAGGATGACGATAATCCCCAGGACGCGTTCAGGAGAAGGAATGATCCGTCCCCTTCCGGACGCGGACGCCTGACTCTTTTCTCACAATGACGGTGTGCTGTTTTCGTATAGAGTTCTTCCGGGGCGATATCTATCTCGTCGCTCTATGCAACCGACATGCCGTCGGTATAAGCCCTCATAAAGAGGGTTTTATTTTTCAGAGGCTCGAAGACCGTCTTTTCAGGCGGGAAGGGTCCATTTGCGCCATTTTCTATTTCACACAGGCCACCCCATAACGCCATTTCCTTAGGATACATATATCTTTATGTGCCAAACATGATGAAATATGTTATAATAAGAGCATTCGTTACATTTATATCTAATATTTGTTTCGGGATATTGTAGTTGGGAAGGCGCGGAAGTGTTAATGCATCCGCGATATGGGGCAATAGAGGGCTGGTTCGATGCTCGGCATAGAACCATTGTGGAAATGGCAGTTGTAACGAAACAAAACAAATCCAAGCCAACGACCATAATCAGAGTACTGCCGTTGACGGTTGTTTGTTGTGTAGCTGCTCTTTGGGGAATATCAGAATTTTTGTATTTTCTTACCGGAACCTCGTACTGTTACATACCGCAGTCCATATACCGAATTTCTCATCATACGCGCAATGTCGCCGGTCTTGTCGTACGGGACAAGACAGATGAATATTACGAATACGAAGCGAAGTTCCTCTTTAATAACAGGTCAGGGCAACACGGCAAGATGAATTTCACTTTTCTGATGGATGCGGTCGAGGGTTTTGATGAAGACGCTGTGACCTTCAGCGAGCCGAACGTCACTTACGACGTGGCGGCGGCGGAAGATGGCTGGCGCAGACTGACGATCAATTGCAAGGGATTGAACGCCGACGGAGCGTTGATCGCAAAGCTACGCTATCCGGCCGACGTGCTTGCCGTGCGCGATACGGCACCGGGATATTATAAGTGGGATATAGAAACGTACACTGAGGAAGACATCCCTGAACTGGACAGCGCGATAACGTCATTCAAAAATCCTTACGCCTGTGCGAATTGGATACGTCAAAACATCGACTATGAAAACATCGCGAAGGGGCCTCAGACCGCAGCGGAGACTTTCAGGATAAAAAAGGGGGACTGCGATGATATTGCCATATTATTTTGTTATATGACAAAAAGGCTGTTCCCCGAGATGGAACCCAGAGTCGTGGAGGGTTGGATTGCCGGGGGAGGTTACCATGCGAATGTGGCAGTCCACACGGACGCTGGGTGGTTGATGCTTGACCCGTCCCTATCGAGCGCAAGGTTTGGAGTATTCGATTTTGGGCCGTTCGTCCCATCAGGTACGATATCGACCCCCTTCCGCATAACGAACGCGTCCGGCTGCAAGATCGACGAAGGCGGGATAGATATTTCTTTCGGAGACAGCACGGTCAGGAATGTCTGAAAATCATATTTGCCACCGAGTGGCAATCCATTACGCACCCAGCTTGGTCTGCCGGTTTCGACGATATACGCGAAATTGGATCATCGACGGCACAGAGATGATAGCGATCCCTATTATATCCGTGAACACTCCGGGAATGAACAAACACATTCCGCCTATGGCGCACAGGATTCTTTGCCAAATATTCAGAGATGAAATCATATATCCTTCAAGCGCTGCAGAAACAAAAATGATTCCTGCAAAGGCGGTACCGGCGCTCAACGCAATTTCGATCGGCGCTCCTATCAAAAGCAACTCAGGAGAGAAAATACAGACAAACGGAATAAGAAAACACGCAATCCCAAGGCGCATTGCCTTAAAGCTGACTTTCATTCCATCTACACCAACCATGCTGCCTGCCATATAGCTCGCAAGCGCAAACGGTGGCGTAATAAACGAAGAAATCGACATGTATAGTATAAAGAAGTGCGCTGCTATGACCGGGACACCCAGATTGACCATAGCGGGAGCCACAAGAATCGCCATCAAAATATAGCTGACGATCGGAGCCATCCCCATTCCCATAATATAGATTGTCACAGCGGCAAGGATTGCAAGAATAAGAAGATTTCCGTGTGCCAACATCCCGAGCGATGATGACAATTTCAGGCCAAGCCCGGTAATTGTGACTGAACACATGATAATCCCTGCCGCGGCGGAAACCGCAATCGTCGGCAATGATGAAATACCCGATTCAAAAAATGCCCTCTTAATATTCGGCACAAAATAATCACGATCTCTTTTTCTGATAAGTGCAATAATGATCATAATCCCCAATGATCTATATATTGCACCCGAAGGCGTCCATCTTACAACGAGTAGGAAATATATGAGGACAGCAATGGGAATGAGATAAATCCATCCTTCCCTGAGCACATTTTTTATGTGAGGGATGTCCGCCGTAGTAACCGCTTTATATTTGTGCTTTGACGCGTAGAAATCAATTTGCCAGAACACCGCGCAATAAAATAGAATAGCAGGAATAATAGCAGCCGTAACAATCGCCGCATATCCAAGGCCGGTCATCTGCCCCATCAAAAATGCAACCGCTGCCATCACCGGCGGCATGATCATGCTTCCACAGGAAGATACCGCGACCGCTGCCGCACTAAACTCCTTGTTATAATTGAGCTTTTTCATCAACGGTAGAGTTAGCGGGCCTACAATACCGGTATTGCTAACCGGCTCGCCTGTCATTGTCGAGAACAGGCAGGAGCACAAAACTGCAACCTTCGCCGCCCCGCCCCTAAGAGAACCCATCATCGAAAGCGCTAGATCTTTATAAAAATCTCCTGCTCTGCTACAAGATAGAAATGCACCAAATGTGATAAAAGCGATAACCATGGTTGAAATGATCTGCACGGGCATCCCGAAAATGCCTTCGGATGACAAATATAAATAACTTATGATTTTCTGTGACGAGAAAGATGTGGTATGCATGAAGCCACTCAGATTATTCCCGAAAATCGCATATAGTATAGCAACAACCGCCACGATCACCATAGGAATCCCAACAGCCCGCCTTGCCGCCTCCAGTACAATGACAGCCAGCAACCATCCCATAATCTGTTGATAAAGTGTGTTGGTGACAGAACCAACTCCGTAAATACTTTCCCAGTTAAATCCAACATAGAAACATAGGAAAAGGCCGATAATTCCAACCGCGAGACTGAACCAACCGATGTGGCCATCCTGATTATCTCCCTTTTTCGCCGGGAAATTTAAGAATACCAGGAAAATACCTATCCCCGTGAAATACATCGTGTAAGATTCAGCATAGATAAAAAATATATTCGTCAGATAAGGGAACAACTCCGAATATAATATGGCAAAAATCACAAGCGCAACTGTAAATACGAACGTCAATTTTCGCTTTAGCGATCCATGAGGCGCGGCCGCCAACGTAGAATCGGTAGGAATTATTTGCTTATCCATCGTTTAGCCCTCGCTTTTTATGAAGCATTGAAAGCGCTGATTCCGTTTACGCCCCGCCGGCCGGTCATATGCCGGCGGGGCAACGATATTTCATCCCGCATACTTCTCGGTCTGTTGTACGTTCCAGGTGTCCCACTCGTCGTTCCACATCCCTATTTCTTTGTAATATTTTATGGATCCGGAATGATACGGAAATCTTGCGGTTTCTGAAAGCGCTACATCATTTGTCCATTCTCTAAGTTCTTCGCAAATTTGCGAGAGTGAATCATAGTTTTCCATAAGTGTCTTCGTAATCACGTAAACAACATCCTCAGGAAGATCATCCCTGCAAAATAGTGCCGTAGGCATGCCGACACAGGGAAGCCCTTTTGAACCACCGGGGACATCGCTTGCAAGCTGGGCTGGAACAACGGAAGAATACTCCGCCGCAACTTCCGTTGCTTGCTCAGGTTCGACGGCAAGTATTTTCGGGGTAATCTTTGAAGCGAGTTCTTCCAGCTTGCTGCCACTAATTGAGCCAATACACGCGTCTGTCCTTCCCTCCGCGAGATCCGTAAATCCGGAATTTGAGAAAGACATCTTCATGCGTTCGACATCTTTGTTCGGATCAAGACCATATGCGCGCAGGATTGCTTCCGTTATTTGCTTATGCGTATCACTCAGACCGTCAAACGTTACCCTTTTCCCTTTCAGGTCGGCTACCGTCTCAATCCCGGAGTCCGCATTTGTGACCAATGCAAAACAGAGCGTATTACCGTTTTCGATGGTCCTCATATTGCCCAGTGTATACGAACCTTCCGAATCATCCCAATAGTTCTCAAAATGATCCGAGCAGTTGACGGCCAATTGGGCTTCACCCGCCTTAATGGCAGCAACAATCCCTTCCGGACCGGTCGAAGGCGTAACAATCACATTGAGAGGCGTATCCGTTGATAATAGGCCACCTTGTCCCGCACCTATCGCATAGTAACCGGTTCCTGTCGGATTGGTCGCATACACAAGGTCCATCGGTTCGATCGTGTCATCTTCAGGCTCAGTTTCGGATTGGACATCTCTACTGCCCGTGTCTATGGTCGATGTCGACTCCTCGCCGGATTTGTTTCCGCTGCAAGATGCCAACATCATGCCCAACATGAGTACCATTGTAGCTATAATTAATAATTGTTTCCTTTTCATTAGATATTCCTCCTCTTTGCGTTTTTTCGATTTTATGCGTTCACAGCCCCATGCTGTGTTCGGGTCCACTTAAAGACATTAACCCTTCCTGCGACGTGACAAACGTATCAGCAATAAGCACAGGTGAACTCACCTGATCCAGCAGAATACTTACAACATGATTCTTTCCACTAGCGGCCATCACGCCAGGATTCTCGTCCAAGTCCATCCCGATATGTTGAACCGAGCTGAACGTACCTGCCTCCCTGCGAATGATAGACCACGGATCCCTGCCGTTGGTGATTGCTTTCTTAATCTGCTCGAAATCCAAATAAGCCGCCTCTAATCTTTCGTCATATCGCATGCAGGCAGTTTCGGGGCAGACTGTCACTGTCAAGCCATATTCCGCCTTGTACCCGAGATACTGAATCTGCATGAAAATCTTTACGATATCATCTTCAACGAATAAGGCTGTACTGGAAAAACGGAGGCGTCCGCCCGTCGAAGCGGTTCCGATCATAATACGTACATCTTCCGCGCCGAAATAGCGAATACGCCGATCGATATCGGCCGCCGCTTTCGCTTCCGTATTGCACGGCAGGCATTCCCTCGCCAGCTCAATGCAACCCCAACGCGCCAACGATGTAGCCTGGCCAATCACTGAAATCTCCCGTGGCATTTTGATCGATCTCATTTCCTTGAACGCAGAGGTCAAGTCAGGAATGTCGCCCAACGTAGAAACGAGTGCGGATTTTACCGCCCATGGTGCGCTTTCAAGGTTGACTCCTCCCCATTTTTTACTAGAGAGCCCCAGCGCGTTTAATTGCTCAGCGACTTTATCCCCGATGTGATCGTTCGCGACAAGGCTTAGACCTACCAACGTGATCTCAACGTCCTTAGGCAGTACAGCCTTTAGCCGTTCCATATCCCTGCCCGGTACTGCGGCAAACAGATGCGCCGTCCCGTCCCTATCGAGGGCGAGCATAACGTTGGACCATGTAATCACGCAGTTGTACCCGGAAAAATAAGCAACATACCCATTGTTTAAGCTATCGGCATAGCAGATACACCCGTCGAATCCATGCTTCGCAAAAATCTTTGCAAAACGTTCCCGCCTGAGTCGAAATTCCTTCGATGGCAATTGATATTCGTCACGCACATAGCGACCCCGTACCAGCGCGGGGATTGTCCTAATGCTCACTGTGTCACCTCCTCAATCTCATATAGGTGCACCGGCAATTTGCTCAAGCGCCGAATGCCGGTAGCTGTCACAATGATGGTCTCTCCACACGCAAGATATCCTGTTTCCGGTAAATACTGGTTCGGATGCACTACCATTGCCATTCCCTCACGCAATTCTTCCTCGTTGTCCTCCGTCAATTCAAACTGTCCGAGCCCGAAATTATGCCCTCTTGATCGCATATATGGAGGTTTACAATATTTTTCATATCCCTCAGCGCCAATAATCTGATTCTGTATCTTTGCTATTTCTCCAGCTCTCACTCCGGGTTTAATCGCGGAAAGGGACTTTTCAAGCGCTTCAACCAGCAACATGTATTTGTCATATTCGATGCTTGTCGCCTTGCCTAGCTTTGCAGTGCGACAAAGTTGAACGGCATACGTGATGGAGCATTTCATGGGCGTGATTTCCGAAAGAATTAAATCACCGGACTCGATCTTTTTCTCACGAGGAACATGCATACACGAAAGATCTTTTCCTGCCGCCAACATCTGAAAATTATCATCGGCGCCCGCCGCGCACATTGCGAAATTCATATCAGCGGCAAGTTCATATTCCTTCAGGCCACAGTGAATGGCCGAGATTTCAGCAAGAAACCCTATGTCAGCCAATTGTCCGCCATCTTCAAGGAGTTTAATCTCCCAGGGGCTTTTAATTTTTGCCGCTTCATCAATAATATGAAGGCCGTTCCGTAGATGGTCACAAAACGCTATGTCAAATGCCGCATATTGCTTCGCGGTGAGTATTTCAAGCCCCGCGACAGCGCACACGTTTCCATGCATTCTTGCCAAAGCAATGACTTCGGTGAGATCATATCCGTCAAATAAGCGGACATCACGAATCCAGCCTGTTGATGCCGCGCGTTCCATGTCCCCTTCTTCTGAAATAAACAGGACAGGATCGGATGAGAGTGGAAGCACCACGCAAGCGGACAGGCCCAACATGCGGTAATTCGAAAGATAATGTACTATTTCCGATTTCCATTGCATGCTGTAAGCGACGAGTACACCAATACCTTCGGCGGCCATATGACTCCGGATGATTTCCGTGCGATTTTCCGCCTCTTTTAAAGGAAACCCCATCCTACTCACCTCATCCTTTATCATGAACGGCATCAGCTTCATTAACTTCGCCGAAAAAACCCTCTACGTTTTTTCGCACCCCGGCTGAATGGAATTTTATAACAGTCGGGTAGTTTTCCGGATGTTGTTTGATCCATTCGATCATACCGCCTACTTCCCATCGCTCCAACAGAAGTGGAATAGGCGCCTCCGCTTGAATCTCTTTACCGTTTGTAAGATTTTTGATTTGCCCATTTTCTATATCGACCGCTAATTCGTCCCCTCTTTCGACAATCGAAAGGACTCCCGGGCACTCAAGTACCGGTACTCCGATATTCCAAGTATTGCGATAGAAGATACGCGCACTGCTTTCGCATATAATAGCGCGCAGATCCATGGCCTTGAGAACGAGCGCCGCAGGCCGTGAAGATGAATTACCAAAGTTTTTTCCCGCTACGATGAAATCGCCGGAGCTCATTTCTTTCGCGAAATTTGGATCGTAAAAACGAAGACATTCAGCAATCGGCAAATGCGCCCCATGATCCGCCGAGCTTGCCATAATACTTTCCGTATTCACATTATCGCCAAAAGTAAACGCCTTGCCTTGATATACTTTACCCATCATGTATTCCTTTCTGTTATCTTTCTTCTTTGCCTTTATCTATATCGTCGCAACCTTGATATATATGGTTTATCAAAGCATGACACGTGGATCTACGATCCTGCCATTTGCCGCGGCAGCCGCAACCGTATACGGAGAGGATAGAAAAATATTGACATTCACACCCGCTCTGCCAGGCAGATTCCGGGGATGGGTGCCTATCATGGTTTCACCTTCCCCAAGAAATCCATAACACATCATCTGGCATGGACCACAATATGGCGCACTGATGATTGCTCCTATATCCTCAAAGAATTGCAGCAGACCTTCCTGTCGCATTTCCGCAAGAATTTCCTGTGTCCCAGGTACTATGATCAGGCGCGTGTCCGGATGAATTGACCTGCCCTTGAGAATCTCTGCCGCCATCCGGAAGTCCTCGGTGGACGAGCCTGTACACCCTCCGATGTACGCCTGGTCGATCTTCACCCCCTCGACCTCTGAGATGGGTTTATTGTTGCTCGGACGTGGCGGGCAGCCTACCAATGGCTCGATTTTGCTGACATCCACGTGCCATTCTTTTTCAAAGGCACAGTCTGAATCGTTGTACTCGGCCTCATACGGTACATGCACTCTATTCCTGATATATTCAAAGGTCTTACGATCAGGTTCCATAAAGCCTGTCACACCACCCATTTCAACCGCTAGGAACGACAAAATCGAACGTTGCATGATGCTCAAGCTGTCGATATAGGAACCGGTGTAGTCGATGGTCTTCCAAAGAGCGCCATCCGCCCCCACGACATCTCCGACTAAATGCTGACCAACATCTCTGGCGCAGACACCGCGCTGTGTGGCCCCTTCTAAACGGATACGTACAGTCGCGGGCACCCTAAACCATGTCTTACCTGACAGCATTGCATCGGCGACTTCATAGGTAATGGCCGTTCCAAAAGCGCCCAATACCCCGTAGACCGTAGCATGAGAATCGCCACCAACACACAAGGCGCCGGGGAACACGTGACCTTTTTCAAGCATCAAAAGATGGGAATTTCCCGTTCCCATATCATACACATGGCGGATTCCATATTTTTTCGCCCACTCCCGGCTTTGTTTGAGGAATGTTGCATATTCTTGAGTAGAAGGGAGGCATACATGGTGCCCGAGACCAAATGTCACTTTATCTCCGTCAAAGACGCTACCAACCTCTCCGATTTCATCAAATAACGGGATTGCAAGCCATGGGCTGTGATGATATACAAGATCGAGATCACATATGACAGCATCTCCCGGAAATACCTCTTTATTACCTGATTTCTTTGCCAGAATTTTTTCTGTAGCAGTATGACCACCCATAAAATACCTCCTTGAATTACATAAAAGATTTATTTGACACCATTCTAACTATAATTTGACAACTCAGCGTAATCTGCTACTTGTGCAGACTTTTTCTCAGTTTTTCCTTCAAACCGCCCATTGCAAGCTGCTCTAAAAGAAAATCCGGAATAGGTATACCCTTTAACGTGATTGCTTTCGTATGATTGATAATTATTCCTGAACTGACATCCACTTCGAGCTCATCGTTGAGATCGATCTGCTTTTCTGCACCGTAACACTCAATAACCGGCAATCCGATATTTATCGCGTTACGGTAAAAAATACGCGCAAATTCTTCTGCGACCACACATAATGTCCCCGCCGCTTTCATACCAATCGGGCCCCACTCTCTACTGGAGCCACAGCCAAAGTTTTTCCCCGCAACCACAAAACCACCCATAGCCATCTTTTGTGGAAACGCAGGATCCAAATCCCTCATACAAATCCTTGCCAATTCATTCGGTGATGTTGAAGTCACGTATTTTGCCGAACTCATATCGTCTGTACTCACATCGTCGGCAAATTTGCTGAGCACCGTAGCTCTGATATTATTCACTTGATTCCCTTTCTCGGATCGGTAATATATCCGTTGACAGCCGAAGCTCCCGCCGTTGCGGGGGAAGATAGATAAATCTCCCCTTCCGGGCTTCCCATCCTTCCCTTAAAATTCCTATTATGTGTTCCCAGTACAATTTCTCCTTTTGCGATGAGCCCCTCATGCATACCTCCACAGGGCCCACAGTTTGCATTTAAGATCACACATCCCGACTCTATAAAAAGGTCAATAAGACCTTCCTTCATCAGTTGTGTATAAATTTCGTTGGAGGCTGGCAAGATCAAGCATCGTAACCAGCGTGGGATTTTTCTCCCTTTTAAAAAGGCGGCGGCGGCAAGAAAATCCTCCATTCTCCCATTTGTACATGATCCGATCAATACCTGATCCAATCTCTTCCCTTCGACCTTTTCAACAGGGACCACATTGGCGGGATTATGAGGGCAGGCGACTTGCGGTCCAAGATTGTTACCGTCTATCTCGACTATTCGCGAATAATGAGCGTCCTCATCGCTTGAAAAAAGCGTGACGCTCTTTTCATATCTACCTTTTAAGTACTCGACGGTTTTATCATCCGGCGCGATAATTCCGTTCTTTGCGCCGGTTTCGACGGCCATATTGCAGAGTGTAAGTCTGCCATCCACAGACATGTCCCTAATCACGTCTCCGGTAAATTCCAAAGCTTTATATGTAGCTCCGGCGGCACCAATCAAAGAAAGAGTTTTCAGGATCACATCCTTCGACATGATATAATCGCCCAACTTGCCTCCCACGACGACTTTGATCGTTTCAGGAACCCGGAACCACAAGCGGCCAACCACAAAGACTGATGCCATCTCTGTAGAGCCGATCCCTGTGGAAAAAGCGCCAAGACCGCCGTATGTGCAAGTGTGTGAATCGGTACCTACGATAATCAGCCCGGGCGCTACGAATCCCCGCTCAGGCAGTAACTGATGCGCGACCCCCTGCATATTGAAAAAATGTTTGATATCATAATCCATCACGAATGAAACCGTCTCGTGGGCAAGCTGGGCGTGCAACAAAGCGCTCGGTGGCGCCGAATGGTCAATGACCACAACGATTTTATCTTTATCCCATAGATCGGCGCCTAGATTTCGTATCGTATCAAAGACTATCGGGCCCAGTCCATCGTGCGCCATCGCCACATCTATATTGGCTTGAACGATATCGCCCGCATGTATCGATTCGATGCCCGCCGCTTTCGCCAGTATTTTTTCGGTTATTGTCATTCCCACTTTTTTCTCCTCACTTTTCCACGATTCTGATTCTATTTATCTCGGCACAAAGACTATTGCAGAACTCGGGCAAACGCATTTGCAAATCCCGCAGCCTTCACATATCTCGCCATTGACGACCGCTTTCCCATCACCCATTGAGATGGCCCGGCAAGATCCGATTTTCATACAGGCGCCGCAACCTCTGCATTTTTCCTGATCAACCTCCGCATAGCTATAAATGTTTTCCAATTCCGCGGTCGTACAGATATAGTTCAATGCCACGCC
>JAISLZ010000006.1 GCA_031277015.1 Eubacteriales Family XIII. Incertae Sedis bacterium
AGACATATCCAAGAAATACGAGACAGTGCATCTACGCTATCGAACCGCCGTATACCGAACGGTACGTACGGTGGTGTGAGAGGACGGGTGGCCAACTAATGGCCATCCTCCTACTCGATATCGTTCCTGTTAAACAGAGCGACGACTCCTATGATAACGAGCGTATATGTCAGCAATAGCTGAACGTAGGTCGCATCAATCATGAGCATCACCCCCTTCTTCGTCCGAGAAATACTCTAATCTGCCGGGGGCGAGTAGAACCGCCAAGCGACGTCCCTTCAAAAAACATTATAACACATAATTATCATAAAAGATATATTTAGATATTATTTTCCAAATAATATCATGAAGAAGGCCGGCAGGTTTACGCAATGCCATCCCTCAAGAAACTGGCAGGCTGTGGGAGGTTTATTTTTCCTCGTCATATCATGTGGGGGACGAACTATTTTGTGCCGCGCCTTGAAATCGGCGGCGCAGAAACCTCCGTTCCACGGAATTTCAATAGCTCTCTTTGTGTTCGAGTTACCGTCTTCGGTTTTGGAAGTTTGGCAAAAATACTTGACAATTACAATTAAGTTATTATAAAATAAGTCCATTGCACGTGAAATTGCAAATGTATGAGATAGTTGACGGATGTATGTCAGTTATTTTTGACTGAACCGTTCATTCCTGAGATGACCTCATCGCATGAAGCGCGATACGGAAAGAAGGATACCCCGAACGAAGGGGGACTGATAGCCAAACAGTACAACATGCGAAGTTAAAGGAAGGAAGCGCCGTAGGCATAGGCCTGGTGCGCGCAAAAGGACATGACTGCATCAGCAACGGCAATTTTTGATATGAATTCAGCATACAAATCCACCCCGTGGACCGCGCTGCCAATTCTTTCCAGGGGGGGGGCACGGTAATTTAGGTTCAGCCATCGAGGCCGACCTCTCCATTTATTCTAATATCGATACCTACGCGGAGCGGACTATCTGCCCCGCGTTTTTGCGCGTGCGAAAAGATATCGTAACATCGTGGGCGCTTGCTAGGATGCGCTCGCTATCGAGATTTCTCCATATACCACCCCGTCATGTCGCTGCGCTCCGCGCCACCCCTCCGAAGGAGGGGAATAGCCAATGTGCTCGCTATGGCGACAAAATTCCCCTTATCGTTACGCGAGGAAATTTCTATAACAATCCACATTTTCCCCGCCGATCTCATTTCCCTCCCCCGGATGGGTGGAGGCTTACCTCGCAAATTCCCCCCCTCCGGAGGGGGGGCGCGAAGCGCCGGGGTGGTCTACATTCCGTCGCCTAAATAACACAAGTTATCGGTCGGTATCTGCATGGATGCCTCATATAAATATCAATAGTTAGTAGAAAGGAAGGGAACCACAATGAACATGATACTAAGGAAACGACTGGCGAACAGAGGAGGGCGCAGAGGCTTCACTCTCGTGGAGGTGATTGTCGTCCTCGTCATACTCGCGATACTCGCTGCCATCGCCATACCGGCGCTGACGGGCTATATCGACAAGGCAAATTTGAAAAAATTTGCATCGCAGCTGCGTACGCAGATGATAGCGGTGCAGACCATGATAAACGAGCAGTACGCCGCCGCCGGCGGGATCACAACGCATTCTGGTATATTAACCGACCTCTTTCAGATAGTAACGAAAGATCCTGATATCCCTGGGGCTTATAAGATCGCCCTCTTCACTAAGAATGGTATCAAGGCATACGAGGAATTGACAGGCGATACGGACAGTTTTTATGGAAAGGACGTTGATCATCAAAATTTTTTCCAAGCTAATATAGATGCAAGCGGCAATATCAAATGGTACGAGTATGCCAGATTTGGATATTTTGAGAACAATTATTTGCTGTGCGTAAATTATGTCGAAGACATAGATTCTTCGGACCCTATAACGGTCGCATTGAAAGACAAATGGTCTAAACAGACTAACGGGCGTCAGAATATTATGGCGAGCGGATTCACTTTTGCCCGCTACGATCAAATAAAAAAGACATACGAAAAGCTGAATTAAAGCGTGAGGCTGTTAGCGCGCCAACACTTCGGAGCCGGATTTTCGTGCGATGCCCGGAAACCTCCGTTCCCGCGGCGTTCCACCTGTTTCGATAGAGTTGCTTGCCGCCCTATCCGTCAAGACGGGGCGGTTTTTTGTGTATCCACCGCATTATTTGCGGTCGATCCGTTGCCATTCACCGCATAATGGGATATGATTGCTGTGGAGGCTGTTATGGTAAGGAAGTACACCCATGAACGTGAGGACTGGCCGAATTTCAAGTATGACATCGAGCGTCTGATTTCCCTGCTCGGCAGGGCGCACAACGCCCGCAGCCGACATTTCCTTCCCTAGCCCTGGCGATTACAAATCCCGCTGCAAATATTCCTTCATATACGGAATGACAAAGTCTACATAACCACGTTCTGGAGAATGGATGATTCCTTCGCGGACCAATCTTCTGCGATACTGATTGAGTTTGTTTCTGTCAAACCGTGTTTTGGCCATCAAATCACTCACCCCGGCGGGAGTATTCATTTTCGCAAGTGCATAGATCAATTCCTTGTCCATAAGCGACAAATCTTGCAAAATCAATTCAATAAGCGAGCTGCCGATATATATTTCCGCTCTTTTGATACCGACTTTGGCCTCGCTGATATCTATTGCGCTGTCCGAACTTTCCCATACTTCATACCCCAACAATTGAATCAGATACGGAAACCCGCCGCTTTTTGCCGCGAGAAGGCCAATCGCTTCCTCTGTAATATTTTTGTGGGATAGGGCAAAGGTTTTGCGAATCAGGCTTTTGGATTCCGACATGCTCAACAAGCCAAGCTGCTTTAGCCTCGACCGGCGCAAAAAAGAAATTACCTTGTCTGTAAATACCGAGTCAATCTGATGAGGTATGCCGGCCATTATGAAGGCGATCTTAAAGTTGCTGATGTGCTTCTGGAAGAATGACGCAAATCTCCGAAGCGATTCCGAATTGCCGGTAATCTCGTCTATTTCGAAGACGACGCCAATATCTTTCTCGGTCAGCTGCATAAGCAGATTGTACATTTTGGTCTCCCAACGATTTCCCGAATCAATGTTCTCCCAATTGACCGCGAACTGACCAATCGATATGCCTGTGATGCGCCGCTTTGCGTCTGGTTGGATATGCTCCTTGCACTTACGTTTCATCTCATCAAATATATCTTCAAGCAAATCTACTTTCATCAGTGAATAAACCGATATCCAGCCGATTTTCAGAACCTCATTTTCTATTTCCTTTAATATTACGGTTTTGCCGGTGCCACGCGCCCCTGTGATAGCTGTAGAACGATTGGGGTCTCCCGGTCCATTTTCCAGTCCATAAATAAAATCGCGGATGATCCCTTCGCGTCCCAAAAATATTCTTGGCAAAACTCCGTACGAGGGATGAAACGGATTGCTCATGGCGGTCACTCCTTTTACAATGTAAACACTCTTTTACATTGTAATTATAACACAATTGCCGGCAGCCCGGAAACCTCCGTCCCCGCCGCGTTCGCCGTTAGCTGTCACCGTAATGCCCCCGGCCTTGCGAAAATTCTACCGCATCGTCAGTCAATCGATAGACTTTTCCGGCTCTATTTTTTTATTATCGCAACCAGCCGGGCTGTCGTCCTTGCCATTGCCTCCGTCATCCCTGCATGAATGGTACAGGTGCTTCCTGTGCGGATGTGCGGGGTACCAGCCCCTCTCGACGCGGCGCCTTTGGGCAAAAAGTTCGTGAATGCCCCAGAGCAAAGAGAAACCGGCCACGCCGAGTATGGCGCTGGCCGGGAGCCAGGGGACTACGGCGCTGAGAGAGAGACAGACGATGCCACCTGCGAGGAACGCGGGCCATATCTTTGTGCCAAAACGGTATTCGCCTTTGATGACAACGGGGTGCAGCGCGCCGATGATGACGAACGTGGACACCCCTATCAGTATCCCATAAAACCACATATGCACGCGCCCCTCATCCGTAAGTGACGAAGATGACCTCCATGTCCGCGTCCGGATGGGTCGCGAAAAATCCCTCGACGGCAAGCTCGGCCACCCTCGCCGCATCGCCCTTAGGGTAGCCATAGACCCCCGTCGAAATAGCCGGGAACGCGATGGAGCGGACTCCGTTTTCGAGGGCGAGCTCAAGGCTGTTCATGTATGCCGACGCGAGCAGTTCGGACTCACCGGACTCGCCGTCCCGGTAGACGGGGCCGACCGTGTGGATGACGAACTTCGCGGGCAGGCCGTACCCCTTCGTGATGCGCGCCTCCCCCGTGGGGCAACCCCCGATGGTCCGGCACTCCTCAAGCAGCTCCGGTCCCGCGGCGTTGTGTATCGCGCCGTCCACGCCGCCTCCGCCGAGTAAGCTCTCATTCGCCGCGTTCACTATCGCGTCAACTTCCAGCGTCGTTATATCCCCCGTGATTCTCTTTATCATAGCGTTCTTCTCCCTATCCTCCTGTATGCCCCGCCGTAGCCGCATCGCAAAAAACAGCACGACAATAATTGCTATTCCCGCCAATATGTAGCTGTACATTTCCTGCGTCTGCGTCATGGCCCGCCTCCGCTCCTCACTGTATGTGCGCCAATGCGCGCCAAGGACAGTATACCATCTATCCGTTCTCCTTGGAACGCCGCAAATTCGGTACTTCGCGGCGTAGATCCATTTTATTTTACAATCCGCGTGTAACAGCATATAATAAAAAGAGCAGATTTGCCTAAAGGCGTGTCGCACGCGTTTATTGGGGTACTTAATTTAACTTATTTAATAGAAGGAATAATTATTAATGGCAAAACGTAAGAGAAAAGCGGATCGTGATGATCAGATTAATAATGCCTGGAAGGGTGCGGATAGCACGAATCCGGGTAGCCCGCAAAAGGCAAAGAAGGATCCATGGTCGCGAGGCAGATCCGTAGATGACACAGAAGTCCCGGCCCCGGACGTGAAGTCCGAAGACAAAGGCCCCCTCAAAGGGGCGAAGGGAAATAAGGCCAACAGGGCCGATAAACAGGCTAGGCAAAAGGTGAGCGCGGGTGAACGTAAGAGGGATTATATCTTCAGTATGAACCACGCCCCGAGCCTTGACGAGAGTACGCCCGTGCACTGGATACAGTTCATTCCGGCCGCTCTGTTCTCCGCCGTCGTCATCCTGCTGGTGAAACAGTACAACTACACGCGCGATATGAGCGTCTATTACTGGAGTTCCGAGGCCGCACCTCCTGCACCCGGGACCTACAATCTGGTCGAGTTCTTCAGCCATTACAAGGCCGAGCTCATAGGATGGAGCGTGCTTTTCATGGGTGTCATGATAGCCTATCGCGTCACGGTGCAGCAATTCGCGATCAAACGCTCGGCGCTCTACTGGCCGATGCTCGGCTATCTTCTGTTCGTCCTCCTCTCTTTTGTTTTCTCCGACAATAGGGACATCGCTTGGGACGGATGGAACGAGCGCTTCGAGGGAACGGCGATGATCCTGTGTTATTACGCGGGAGTATTCTTCATCATGAACTCGGTCAATTCCGAGCGCAACATCAAGTTCATCATATACCCTATCGCGGCGGTATCCGTCGTGCTGTCGATCATAGGACTGACGCAAGCGACGGGGCATGACTTTTTCCAGACCGCATTCGGCCAGAAATTGATCGTGCCGAACGAGATGACGCAGGACGGGCGGATGACATGGGATATCATCGATGAGTTCGCTGCCCGTGGCGAGAAATATCTGCAATTCACTTTCAAGAACAACGAGATATATCAGACTGTATACAATATCAACTACGTCTCATTCTATCTGACGCTCCTCATTCCTCTGTTCGCTATGATGTTCATCTGGGCGAAGGGAGTGTTGCGCAAGACCGTGTGGGGCGTGATATTCGGTCTCGTCGTGTTCAATTTCTTCGGAGCGGCCTCGTCCGGGGGAATGCTCGGTATGGTGATAATCGTCGCCTTCGTCGTATTGATACTCAGAAAGAAGCTTGTGCAGTGGTGGAGACCCGTCCTCATCGTAGTCGCGATAGTGGTGGCTGTGGGCGCGGCGGATATAGCCCTCGTCGACTACAACGGTAAGGGAGTCAAGTGGACCGACGAGTTCACGAGCACCCTGAGCGAGGCGGCGGCCACCAGGCAACCTGACAAGCAGGACGTCAAAGCCCCCGGCAGTACCAACAATCCCGAGGATGTAACCGTCAGCCCGGGTAGCGTCGTTACAGGTACAGGCGCTGCCGTTGCGGAAGCTGCGGGCCCGCTTTCCCGTCTCGACTATTTCATCACGGAGCAAAACACCCTTTCTTTCAGCGTTGACGGAAACGCGGCGGTAATGGCGACGACGCCGGACATGGCGATCACCGTCGTCGACGGCGCGGGTACGCAGCTCAACTTATCGCAAGATGAAGCGTCTCAGTCTATCACGATAGCCGACGATAGGTTTGCGAACGTCTTCTTCCAGGCGATGCAGGATGAAGAAGGGAATACCTTTCTCGTATTCAATATCCGCGGTGACACAAAAAGACAGTGGCCTTTCGTTCTGACCGGCGACGACAAACAGACCCTCATGTTCCGCAATGATCTCGGCAAGAACGTGGAGCTCGTGAATGTGCCACACTTAGGATTCGAGAGCAATCCGGGCTTCGGCTCCGGACGTGGGTACATATGGTCCGCGTCCCTTCCCATGATCAAAGATACCATCTTCCTCGGTCATGGCGCCGATACGTATTGCGTCGAATATCCGCACAGAGACTACGTGGGCAAGTATGACGCGGGATGGAACATCAACATGGTCGTCGACAAGCCACACAATATGTACATCGCGGTAGCCGTCAATACGGGACTGATTTCGCTCATTGCCATGTTCATTCTGTTCGGGATGTACATAGTGCAGAGTTTCAGGCTATACTGGCGCAGGGAATTCACGACGTTTGCCGAGTACGCGGGTGTCGGAATATTCTTTGGCATCAGCGGCTTCATCGTGTCGGGGTTCGTCGATGACAGCACGGTATCCGTCATGCCGATGTTCTATGGTCTGCTCGCTACCGGAATAGCGACGAACATTATGCTGAAAAGGCGGTACGGCGCGGCAGGCGGCGAGGACGTTGACGATGGCAATCGAATAGAGAAGGGGACGAAGGAGTCTTGACGAAAACCATTCGCATAGCGGCGTTGGTCGCGTTGGATGCGATCTGTGTCAATATCTCGTTTGTTCTCGCCTATATCTTTAGATTTGAGCTTGATACGAGCGCATGGGAGTTCAGGGAGTTTTTCCCCGCGTATACCCATAATTTCATTTGGCTGACTGCCATCAAGCTACTGGTGCTCTTTGCTTTCGGGATGTACGGTAGCCTATGGAAATACGCTAGCGCAAAGGAACTGGTCAAGGTGTTCGCGGCTTCCTTATTTGCTTCTTTCGGCGTTATAGCTTTCCTCACTTTGGTTCAGAGTGATCCCATCATGCCGAGGAGCATCTACGCGGTTTCGTTCCTTCTGGACACGGCCCTGTTCGGCGGGGTCAGATTCGCCTACAGATACGCGCGCGAGTTGCGTAGCAGAGGCGTACGCCCCGGCATCGCATCCATACTGAGCGGCGAACCGGACGTAGAGGGTCCCGTGCGCGTCATGCTCGTGGGGGCGGGCGACGCCGGAGCGGCTATAATCAGGGAGATCAGGTTCAGCCACGGTGGTCACAAGAAGGTCGTGGCGGTCATAGACGACGACTCCGTAAAACGAGGGCAACACATCCTCGGAGTTAAGATCGAGGGCGGTCGTGGAGACATCTCTGCCGTCGCGGCAAAGTTTGCCGTCGACGAAATAATCATAGCTATACCGTCCGCTTCAAAGCGTGAGATCAGCGACATCGTCGCTATAGCCGCTGGCACGAACGCAAAAGTGCAGATACTGCCATCTATGATGGACCTCATAGATGGTAAAGTCAGCGTCAGCGCGTTGCGCGACCTCGACATTGAGGACCTCCTCGGGCGCGATCCCGTGGACCTCGACCTCGAGGGCATCAGCGGATATCTCAAGGACCGCGTCATCCTCGTCACGGGCGGAGGGGGTTCCATCGGTTCGGAGCTATGCAGGCAGATCGCGTCTTACGGCCCGCGCCGGCTCATAGCGCTGGATATCTATGAAAACACGGCTTTTGTGCTTGAGAACGAGTTGAAGCTGAATTTTCCGGAGCTGGACTTTGAAGCTATCATCGCGTCTGTGACCGACGAGGTGCGTATGCGCTACGTATTTGAGGCCTATCGTCCAGCGGTGGTGTTCCACGCGGCAGCGCACAAGCATGTGCCCCTCATGGAGTTCAATCCCGAGGAAGCGATCGTCAACAACGTGCTCGGCACGAAGGTGACGGCGGATCTTGCGGGACAGTTCGGTGCGGAGAGGTTCGTCATGATCTCGACGGACAAGGCTGTCAATCCCGAGAATGTGATGGGCGCGACCAAAAGGCTTGCGGAGATGGTCGTCCGGGAATCTGGTCAGGGTCCCGCGGGTACATCGTACGCGGCGGTCAGGTTTGGGAACGTGCTGGGTTCGAACGGTAGCGTCGTGCCCATTTTCAGGAGCCAGATCGAGAGGGGTGGTCCCGTGACAGTGACGGACCGTGACATCACCCGATATTTCATGACGATACGCGAAGCCGTACAGCTCGTCATACAGGCGGGCGCAATGATGAAGGGAGGGGAGATATTCATCCTGGACATGGGTGAGCCCGTGCGTATACTTGACCTTGCCGAAAATATCATAAGGCTGTCGGGATATGTGCCATATGACGATATAGACATCATCTTCACGGGATTGAGGCCCGGCGAAAAGCTTCATGAAGAACTGAGCTACAGGGATGAGGGACTGCAAAAGACCACGCACGAAAAGATATTCCTTGGGACGGCGATGGATCCATCATCCCGTATGGCTGCGGCTCTGCGCGGTGAGGGCGGTGGCCTTGTGAAGATATTGCGAGAGGATGTGGCGCGTATGGACGGTGACCGGACAAAAGCATGGCTACGCGCATATCTGCCGGAATACAGGGTGTAACGCTGTAGTAATCGCGTGCAGGCACGGTCCCGCAAATATATTCTCATTTTGATGGCAACGTAAGGAGCCGGTGACGCCGGAAGGATAAATAGAGAAAGGGAAGGGAAAACGTACAATGAATGGAGAGAATATGATAAAAGTAAAATATGATGTTGACGAGTCTTTGCTGGCGGCGGCGGACGCTATCGCGCCCGCCGCCTCTGCCGCGTATGAGCAGCTTCGCTCGCACGCTCTCGACTATACGGGATGGGTGGACTACGCGGCAGGCATCGGCGAGAGCGATGTCAAGGCCGTGACAGATATAGCGGGCGAGATACGTTCACACTCCGATGCGCTGGTCGTCATCGGCATAGGTGGCTCGTATCTCGGAGCGCGGGCTGCCTGTGACTTCATCACGGGAAGGCCCGGACATGGTGTCGAGATATTGTTCGCGGGGTTCAACCTCAGCGCGGCTTATCACAGCGCGCTCATCGCTCGCCTTGAAGGTAGAGATTTCAGCATCGTGCAGATCAGCAAATCCGGTGGTACGGTCGAGCCTGCCATGGCCTATCTCGTCCTCAGGGAATTGCTCATAGCGAAGTATGGCGAGGCAGAGGCTGACGCTCGCACCTACGCCGTCACCGACCCCGAAAGCGGCGCTCTGCGCGCGGAGGCCGATGAGCGAGGGTACCGCTTCCTCCCGATACCGCAGGACATAGGCGGCCGCTATTCCGTGCTCACGCCCGTCGGCCTGCTGCCGATGGCCGCCGCTGGGATAGACATAGAAGGAGCGCTCCGCGGGGCCCGTGACGCAGCCGCGGACGAAGATACGGCAGCCTGCCTCCGCCTCGCCGCCGTCCGACACGCCATACAGGACACGGGTAAGACCGTCGAGGTAATCGGGTGCTTCGAGCCCTCCGCCGAAAGCTTCATCCAGTGGATACTACAGCTCTACGGCGAAAGCGAGGGCAAAGATGGCAAAGGCATGCTCCCCACCGGAGTCAGCTTCAGCCGCGACCTACACTCGCTCGGTCAGTTCCTCCAGCAGGGCAACCAGATATTCATGGAGACCCTCGTCGACATAGAGCAGCCCGAAACCGACCTCGTCATCCCGGAAGGCGCGGGCGCGCTCTTTGCGGGCCGCGGCATGAACGAATTCAACCGCGCCGTACGCGATGGCGTGACAAGGGCCCACCGCGGCGCCGGCATACCCGTCGTCACGGTCACCGTACCCGATCAGAGCGCGTACAGCTTTGGAAAGCTCGCATACTTCTTCGAGCTGACATGCGGAGTGACAGGGTTGCTCATGGGGGTTGACCCATTCAATCAGCCCGGCGTCGAAGCATACAAGAAGGAGATGATGGCCATCCTCCGCGGGTGAATTCGGGATCTCATGACATGAACTGCCAAAAGAACCGGTTTACGGGTTCACACGCGTTGCGTCGGAGTCCGCCGAAAATTTGACAAGAAACGTCGGCCGGTATATTATTTGTAATATAAACCTCACGCACGGGAGATAGAAGGTGCGTGGGATGTGTGAGAGAAGACGGGAGCGAGGCTTGGAATAGACCGCTCATGCCCGAATCTCATCTTACGAATTGCTGTTGCGAAGGGAAGGGAAATGTCCGCCGAGACCTGGCGGATGAGCTGGAATGAACATGACTGAATCAGCTATATCAATAGATAGGCTATACCATGGGTGGTCAGCGCCCCTCTTGAAGTGCATTTTGTTCCCAACATCTTCCAGGGGGGGGGCACGCTGAGTTAAGCCCGGCCATCACGGCCGATTCATTATTTCATATCAATATTCATACTGACGCGGAGCGGACTATCTGCCCCGCGTTTTTGCGCGCCTATAAACAAGACATAAAGTCAAATGAGCGCCGGCAATCCCTAGGGAAATCTGCCATTTGCTCGCGACAAAACAAGTCATCGGTTGGTATCGACGAAGGTACCTCGCAATATAGATAGCAGTAGTTGATTGGAAGGAAGGGAAGTAAAAATGAACATGATTCTAAAGAAACAATTAGCGGGCAGTGAAAGGCGCAAGGGATTCACCCTCGTTGAGGTCATCGTCGTCCTCGTCATCCTTGCGATACTGGCGGCCATCGCCATCCCCGCTCTCACGGGCTACATCGACAAGGCCGAGGACAAGAAGTATATCGCGGACGCGCGCAATGTTGCGGTGGCCGTTCGCACTCTGCTCAATGATGACTATGTAAACGGGACATTTGACTCTACAACTACAGCTAGCGCTTATGTTGCAAATGGCCGTCCCGATTGGTTTAACAATTATACAGTGAAGTGTTATCAGACGGGCGTATTATCCACGTACGCCACCGGAACGGCAAGCGACGCAAAGCCCGATTATATGCTGTACAACAGGGAGGCGTCCAAATTGACAGGAATCACCTACACCACTACCACCGGTCCCGGGGTATGGGAGATACGCTACTTCGCTCCAAAGGTACCTCCATCATATACCGTCTTCAACGCGCCGGCGTTTGTCTATTTCTATTATCCGGAAGGAAGTTCAAGCAGCGGTAGTGGACTACCTCTTATAGTGGTCACATATGGGCTGGTTACTGACCCGTCAAAAAATACGTATTCCGCCTTTTCAAATCCTTCAAATTTTACACTTGACCCTGACGCGGGCTACAAAGTGCTTCACCTCAAGCTATAGAACGGTACGATTTTCGACGAGAGTACCCCTAAAAAATACTGGAATGGATATTTTATGAAATAAAAAATGCCGGTCCACAGGGATGCCATCTATGGTATAATGAACGTCGGCTCTCGGGAGGCGGAGTTTTTTGTGTGCCATGTAGCCGGAGTGATATAAAAAGTGTAAGCAAAAGAGTGGCTGATAAGTGATGTGCGACGTATATATAATAATGTGGAAACAGTAAAGGAGATATGTTATGGTCAAAAAAGTAGGAGTGCTCGGCACAGGAACTATGGGAGCGGGTATCATACAGGTTCTCGCGCAGAACGGTTATGAGGTCGTGTTGCGCGCCAGGCGCGAGACGTCGGTCGAGAAGGGCATAGCGACGGTCACGAAGAATCTGGACAGGCTCGTCGCCAAGGAGAAGATCAGCGTGGAGGATAAAGACGCCGCGCTCGCTCGCGTCAAGGGTGACACGAATATCGAGATAGTGAAGGATGCCGACCTCATCATAGAGGCGGCCACCGAGGAGCTCGAAGCGAAGAAGGCGCTCTTTGCGGAGCTTGACGAGCTCGTGGCGCCCGGCGCCATACTCGCGACGAATACATCGTCGCTGTCCATCACCGAGATCGCTTCCGCCACGAAACGCCCCGACAAGGTCATCGGCATGCACTTTTTCAACCCCGTTCCGATGATGAAGCTCGTCGAGATCATCAAGGGACTTGCGACATCGGACGAGACGAGGAACCAGATAGTGGAGCTAGCGGCATCGCTGGGCAAGACACCCGTCGAGGTCAACGAGGCACCCGGCTTTGTCGTGAACAGGATACTGATCCCGATGATCAACGAAGCTGCGGGCATCCTAGCCGACGGCGTAGCCAAGGCTGAGGATATAGACGAGGCGATGAAGCTCGGCGCGAACCACCCTATGGGTCCGCTCGCGCTCGGCGACCTCATAGGCCTCGATGTATGCCTTGCGATCATGGATGTACTGTACGCCGAGTTTGGCGACACGAAATACAGGCCGCACCCGCTTCTCAAGAAGCTCGTGAGGGGCGGCAACCTAGGACGCAAGACAGGAAAGGGATTCTTTGACTACAGCAAATAAGAGGAAAAAGCGCCCTTTCATCAGAATATTCCTCCCGGTTTTTCTCATCCTTATAGTGGTTTTCGCGGGAGGGATGTTTCTGATTGACAAGTATGGCTTCTTAGGCCTGTTCGGCGGCGATATCATGGACGGCCTCGTGCCTATCGCCGGAGAGGATAGCGATTTTGCGCGCAAGTACGAAGACAGCAAGCGCATCAACATCCTTGTGCTCGGTGAGAACCAGGGGTTGACGGACACGATTATGCTCGCGAGTTTCGATACAGAGATCAAGCGGGTGGATCTCATATCCGTGCCGCGCGATACCTATTACGAGCGTCCGGACTATCCCGGCGCTGCGCTACAGAAGATCAATTCCGTCTTCAAGAGCGAAGGTTCCGCGGACGACCCCGAGCAGGGAGCCGTAGCTATGGCGCGGGCGGTGAGCGATGTGCTATGCGGCGTCCCGATTCATTTCTATGATATTTACTCGGACGACGATATCAAGAAAATAGTTGACGCGATGGGCGGAATAGAGATAGACGTGCCCATGAATATGAAGTATACTGATAAGAAACAAAATCTTTATATTGACCTCAAAAAGGGCAAACAGACGCTGAACGGGGATCAGGCCGTGCAGTTTCTCAGATATCGCAAGGGATATAAAATGGGAGATCTCGGACGCGTCGAAGCTCAACAAAGCTTCATGAAAGAGGCTTTCAAACAGAGCATAGGGCTCGGTTTTCCTAAGGTGGCCAAGACCGTCATGGATAATGTCGAGTCCAATATGGCCGGGAAGATGGCCATACGCATAGGTAGTGAAGCCGTAGGCATGAAAGCCAAGGATATGAAGACGTGGATGACGCCGGGAGAGGCCAAGATGATGAATGGCGCGTCGTATTACATAGTTGATGAATCAAAGACCGAAGATATGATGAACAAGATATTCAGCATGAAACCGCCGGAGGACAAGAACAAGTGAGCACACGACGCAATGGGGGCAGCAGGAACACGAATACCACTGCAAGGAGGAATGTGCGAAAGACTTCTCCGCTCAGGGCGTTTGCCAAGTTTTTCGTGATCACATTCATCTGTTGTATCGTAGGCATCACCGCGGGCCTCAGCGCCATCGACGCGTTGCTCGACAAGAAGCCCATGGAGAAAGAGGGCGCGGAAGTCCGCGCATTGCAGCCTGTGGAGCAGACCGAGGAGAAGTTGAACGTCCTGATCCCCGCGAAAGGCGCTTTCAAGACGGATCCGGAGCTCAAGGATTCCAAAAGAGTAAACATCCTGCTGTTCGGCAACACCATCAACAATAGCAAGACCAAGGGGCTCACCGATACGATCATGCTCGGGAGTTTCGATCCGGATAGCAAGAAGCTCGACATCATATCCGTACCGCGTGACACATACTACGAACGTGAGGGGTACAGTTACGGTGGCTTTCTCAAGATCAATTCTGTCATGGAGAGCGAGGGAGTCAAGGTGGCCTGCGAGTCCATACAGAACGTTTTGCAAGGAGTGCCTATCAACTATTATGCGATCATAGATTATGACGGCGTCGCCAGGATAGTAGACGCCATCGGCGGCGTACCGATAGACGTGCCTTTCAATATGTACTATACGGACAAGAAGCAGGGGCTTTATATTGACCTAAAGAAGGGCAAGCAGAGGCTCGATGGAGAGCACGCGATACAGTTCCTCCGTTACCGCAAGGGTTACAAGGAGGGTGATCTGGGCCGGGTGGAAGCCCAGCAGAAGTTTGTCAAAGCGGCCGTCAAGGAGGCGATCGGCCTGAACTTGCCTAAGGTCGCGCAGACCGTCGTCGATAATGTCGATTCGGATATAGATGTCAGAGCCATGCTTTACCTCGCCTCCAAGGTGGCCGGCCTTGCTTCGGATGACATAAAGTCGCACAAGTTGCCCGGAGATTCGGACTATATAGGAGGGTTGTCATTCTGGGTTCCTGCGGATGACGACGCAGTCTTGGACATGATGCGCGAGGTGTACACGGGTGCGCCTAAGACGACAGAGGGCGCGATCACTCCGGGGGCCGCGGCTACATCGGACGAAGGGGATGCAGGTGGAAGTGAATCGTCGGAATGATATGTATGATATGATAATCGTGTCAAAAATTATAGTCGCAAACAAAAACCATTAAACCTATTGATTTTTTTCAAGACCGTGTTATAATTCTTAACGCAGATATTCTATCAAAGATTATTCCATAACAGACTGAAATATCGGAAACAGCGATGCGATAATAAAAGCCCCAACTCATAACAAAAGACATCAATTATTACATGATGGTGGTTTCATATCCACGAAAGGTGCGAAGATGGAAGAAGTAATTGGCAAGATGGAAGAAGCTATTCTAAGGTCAAAAAAGGTGGCCGAGATCAGGGAGATAGCGAAAGCGTTCGGTATCAAGGGGTACGAGCGCATGAAAAAAAAGGAATTATTAGAAATTCTTATCAACGGGGCTGAAGGCAATGACGCATACGAGGCCGGCGCTCCCGACACGTCGGATATCCCGTCTCCTTCCGAAAAATATGCCGTGCTACTCAGTGTGGCGGGTGCGAATGGGGATAGCTCAGAAGGGGCGCCCGCGAATATAGGTGATGTGCAAAGTGGCGGTGTTTCGCCGGATGGCGAAGAAGTAGCGGATCCATCGACTGCGGCGAAGGAGACGGAGGCCGGTCGGTCGGAGTCCGCAAGCGATGACGGCGCCGAGGTGGACGATAAATACAAGAACCGTTACGAGGTGGAAGGCGTGCTCGAGCTCGCCGAAAGCGGCTTCGGCTTCCTTCGTTTCGAGAACTATCTGTCGAGCAGTGACGACATCTATGTCGCGCCCGCCCAGATACGGCGTTTCAACCTCAAGACCGGTGACAAGATCAAGGGCGTCGCGCGTCGGCCGAACGACGGTGAGAAATTCGGCGCTCTGCTATACGTCTTTGATGTCAACGGAGACGACCTGAAAGTCGCGATTCACAGACCGTCATTCGAACGCCTTACTCCCATCTTCCCAAACGAGCGGATCAACCTCGAGGATGGCCCTAAGAACATAGCTACGCGGCTCATCAATCTCGTCGCTCCCATCGGCAAGGGACAGCGCGGTCTCATCGTCGCGCCCCCCAAAGCCGGCAAGACCGTACTTCTGAAGAACATAGCGAACACCATCGAAAAGACCCATCCCGAGTGCGAGATGATCGTGTTGCTCATTGACGAGCGCCCTGAGGAGGTGACGGATATGCAGCGCTCGATCAAGGGCGAAGTCATATATTCGACCTTTGACGAGCTCCCGCAGAATCATGTAAAGGTCGCAGAGATGGTGCTCGCGCGCGCGCAACGTCTTGCGGAGCACCGCAGGGATGTTGTCATCCTCCTGGATTCCATCACGCGCCTCGCACGCGCTTACAACCTCGTCGTGCCCGCGTCCGGGCGTACGCTGTCCGGAGGGCTCGATCCTGGTGCGCTCCACAAGCCGAAGAAATTCTTCGGCGCCGCGCGTAACATAGAGGAAGGTGGCAGCATCACGATACTCGCGACCGCCCTCATCGAAACAGGCAGCCGGATGGACGAAGTCATATTTGAGGAGTTTAAAGGAACCGGAAATATGGAGCTCCACCTTGATCGCAAACTGTCCGAGAAGCGCATCTTCCCGTCCGTGAATCTGAACAAATCGGGGACGCGCCGCGAAGACTTGCTGATGGATCCCGAGGAGCTCGATGCGATATGGCTCATGCGCCGTGCGATGTCCAATCTCGGTACACAGGAAGTCACGGAGATCATCATAGATCACATAGCACACACGCGAAGCAATGCAGACTTCATCAAGATCATCAGCAAGCTCCTCGAAAACGAGCGCTTGTAGGCGCACTTGGCGTATGGATAACCGTAGATGGATTTCAGCAAAATTTTTATAAAAGACGCCTGTCCTACTAAGATAGGCGGTCAGGCGGTCATGGAAGGCATCATGATGAAGGGGGAGGACAGGACCGCCCTCTGTGTTCGTGTGCCTGACGGTCACATGTACATGGAGACCGAGAAGCTAAAGCCTCAGGGTCGTTGGCATAAGGCGCCGATTGTACGCGGCGTATTCATCTTTGTGGAAGCGCTCACGACCGGTGTGCGCGCACTCATGAAGTCCGCCGAAGTGCTTGAAGCTGCCGGAGCCTGGGACGTCCCTGCCGGGTCATCAGGCGCAGACGAGCTTGCCGAATCCTCCGAATCCCCTCCGCCGACACTGGAGGATCGCTTCACCCATTGGCTCGAAAATACCTTCGGCGAAGGTGCGGCCATGAAATTCGCCCTTGTCATGTCCGTAGTCATAGCGATCGTATTTTCCGTCGGCATCTTCATCGTCCTGCCCACATGGGTAATGAACTTCCTCGGCAGTGCGGTTGAGAATGCGGTAGCCCTGAACTTCATAGAGGGAGGTCTGCGCATATCCCTGTTTATCCTGTACATAGCCTGTGTGTCGCGCATGAAGGATATCCAGACCGTATTCAAGTTTCACGGCGCGGAGCACGAATGTATACACTGTTTTGAGAGTGGTCTTGATCTGACACCCGCAAACTGCCAGAAATTTGAGACTCTGCATCCGCGATGCGGTACGAGTTTCCTCATGTTTGTCATGGTCATCGCCCTGCTGCTCTTTTCTATGCTCGGCTGGCCGGATCTATTGCCACGCGTCATCTCGCGCATTGTCCTCATTCCCGTGATAGCGGGACTGAGCTACGAACTGCTCAGATGGGCCGGGAGAAGTACGTCGCCCGTCGTCAAAATACTCAGCGTGCCGGGCTTGTTGCTACAAAAGCTGACAACCATTCGCCCGGACGAAAAGCAGCTTGAAGTGGCGATTGCGGCGATGAAGGCCGTGCTCGTGCCCGCAGAGACTCCGGTCTTTGGAGGCTACTGCGACGCAGACGGTAGCCCTATCGAGGGGGAGAGCGACGAACAGGATGCAAAAGAGGAACGGATTTTGGTATAATATATCATATGGGTTTGCAGATCAAAGAAATGATTTCAGTTGCGGAGAATATTCTGCGTGAGGCGGGTAATCCCGATTACAAGGTTGACGCGGAGATGCTCCTTTGTCATGCGATCAAGTACGACCCACAAAAGATATTCATGAACTGGGCGAAAGAGGTCGATGACGACCATGCCGAAAAGTTCTTTGCGATGGTTCAGAAAAGGGCGGAAGGTACGCCCACGCAATACCTGACGAACGAGCAGAGCTTCAAGGGTCTGCGCTTTTACGTCGATGAGAATGTTCTCATCCCGCGTCCGGAGACCGAATCCCTCGTGGACGAGGTCCTCACTTATATCGGAGACAACAAATCGGCCAAAAGCGCGCTCGATCTCGGTACAGGCTCGGGAGTGATCGCGGTCAGCCTCGCAAAGAAAGTGCCACAGCTCAAGATCACTGCATCCGACATTTCGGAGGGAGCCATCGCCATAGCCGAAAATAACGCGGATCGCCTCGGGGTAAGGGGGCAGATCAGATTCACACGAAGTGACATTTTCGGTGGATTCAAGACCGGATTTACCGGCCCTAAGTGGGATGTCATCGTTTCCAATCCACCCTACATCCGGAGCGCCGTACTGCCGACGTTGCAGAGGGAGATATATGAGCATGAGCCGCAGATCGCCTTGGACGGGGGCGAAGATGGGCTGGATATCTATCGGCGCATCATTGACGGAGCGCCGACATTTCTCCGTAAGACGGGCGCTGTGTTCCTCGAGATAGGTTATGATCAGGCACACGCCGTCACGTCGCTGTTCCGGCAGAACGGCAGTTATGTGCGCATCGCCGTCACTCCCGACATCGCGGGCCATGACCGCGTTATCTCCGCACGCATGAAATAGCGCGTCTCTCTCCTCTCCGTCTCACAAAGAAACAGAGTCGCCCTTTTTACGGGACGACCCTGTCAGGGGAATATGATATGTTATCCTGCTCTATTCGATCGCGATCTTTCGTGAGGAGATAGCCTTCTCCTCCTTGGGGATCGTGATGGACAGTATGCCATCCTCAAGCTTTGCCTTAATCGCGTTCAGATTTGCGTTTGCCAGACGTACTCTACGGCTCATAGAGGTGAAACGGCGTTCCCTGTGGATATAATTCTTCTCATTCTTGTCAGTTTCTTCTTCTCGATTCACCGATATGCTGAGATTGTCATCCTGGGCGGCCAGATCGATTTCGTCCTTGCTGATCCCTGGCAACTCTGCCTCAATGCGATATTCGCTGTCCGTCTCCTCAATGTCGATCTTGAAGGTATCCTTCAGCAGATTGCGGCTCTGCAGCCCATTGTCGCTGAAGAAGTCATCAAGCATGTTGTAAAATTCCCCTAGACCGGCGCCGACACGCGCGAGGTCCGCGTTTCGCCTATTGAATGGTATTAGCCCTGTCATGTTCAACAACTCCTTTCTTTTCTATCTATTTATAATAAAATATACATTGAGTTTTGTTAGCACTCTCATGTGGTGAGTGCTAATTATGTTTTAACATATATCCACCGTATATGTCAACAGTCTTGTCAAAATTTTTTTAGAGGACAATATTTAGCGTCTGATCAGGTCAATAACTGCCGTGTTGCGGATCGAGTTGGAAGTACATAATCGATCGGTTTTCCGGCCTGTGCTTCAGCTCGAATTTTGTTATGTCGTCTATCGGAAGGATCTCCGTCGTCGGGTAGGAAGCGCGTTCGATCATCCTGAAATCATCCGCGATGATGGCGTCGGGCAGGCACAGTTTTCTCCACATGGAAATACTGCTTCCGCTCTCCGTTAGGTATTGCAGCCTGAGTACGTACCGTCCGGTCCGGCCGGGAAAAGAGAGGTTGTATTCCGGCGCGGCGCGGCCCCTGGGTTTGTACAGTATTCCGCGGGCGCAGACGCCGTTGACGGTCACTATGCTGCCTCGCGAGCGGTTTATGATGTCGTCGAACATGTGGGCCAGAAATTCGTAGAGGTAGTACATCGGTGTCGGAAGTCCGTGCGAGGTGAAAAGTCCATCCCTCGTTTCTACACTGTCATAGGGCGCGATCCTATCCACGCACAGGGAGCCTTTACCGCTTCCTATCCTGTCGAGCGCTCTGATACACGCAGCAAATGAGCGTTTTGCGTAGTCATCTTCCTGTGGGCCTGTCAGTGCGGAACAGGGTATATCAGCAGTACGGCCCGCTCCATTGCCTTTGACGGACAGTCGAATAGACTGGATTGCGTCCGGCCCCACAGGGCCGGACGCATCATCTCCAAGCAGTACGCCGATCTCCTCAGGGGGGAGGATTTCGACCCGTGGCTTGCTATGCCTGATGGTCGTACCTGCGTATTTCTGACGATACGTTTCGGGTGGGACGCCGAACCATTCCGTGAAACATTTCACGTAATGCTCCTTGTCTGAGAATCCGGAATTGTTAGCGATACGTGAGATTGGAATGTCGGATGCCAACAATTCATACTCCGACATCTCGGCCCTGACCATGTTCAGGAAATCGCGGAATCCCACACCGATATGCAGAGCGAATGTATGTGATAAATGATAGCGATTGATATTTTCGGAGGCCGCTATATCCCCGAGCGTGATCCTGTAGGGGTATTCCCTGTACAGATACGCTATGATCCGGGAGAATCGTTCGGTCAGCCAATCGGCGCTGCTTATCACATGCTCAAAAGTTTTTTCTTCCCGGTTGATCCGGAAAGCGCGGAAGTCCGCGTACAAGGTGCGTATCATATCTTCTGTCACGGTGTTCACGCGCTCGCGGAATCCGGGTTTCCTCGCGTGCAGCTCCCATGAAACGGAGAAAATATCGTTGCGTATCTTGATCTGACGTTTCCATGTGGCAACATTTCCTTTCACTCTGGTGGTAAATATCTCCTCTACAAGAGTTGGAAATTCACGCTCGAACGCTGTGACTTTGATGCTGAACATCAACACGAGATTTTCATCGTCGGTGGGTTCGATGCTGTGCATATCCCCCGCATGGATGAAATGGATATCGTTTTTTCTTATCCGGTATATGGTGTGCGTCAACCGCAGATCTATTTCGCCGTCAAGAACATAGACGATCTGGATATCCTCGTGGCAATGCAGGGGATAGTTCTTTACACGGCATATCGTCACATGTACGGGTAGATTGTTTTCATACGGAATGGGTACGAACATGCTCATCCCTTTCTTTTTTACTTTCCTATTTTGGCGAAAAGTTGCGGTTGTTTTTATTCCATTATATATTTACGTGGAGGCAAGCGCAATATTTCCGAAAATCGGAAAGGGATAATCAAAAAAATCCGCAACATTACACTGTTATGTGCGGAAGCAGGCCGCTATACTTTTTTATATACATACGGCCAGGAGGGTTATCATGAGATCTATTACGGTATCTGCGACTCAGATGGGATGTTCCGTTGCTCAGGAAGATAATTTGGAGCGTGCCGAACGGCTGATCCGCCGCGCTGCCGCGGGTGGCGCGAATATCGTACTTGTGCAGGAATTATTTCTTACTCCTTATTTCCCGCAGACGGAAGACTATTCTCATTTCGGGCTGGCCCGGCCAGCCGAGGGGCATCCCGTGCTCTCGCATATGCGCGGGCTGGCAAAGGAGCTCGGTGTGGTCCTTCCCGTAAGTTTTTTTGAAAAGTCGGGACAGGTATATTTCAACAGCGTCATGGTGATCGACGCTGACGGAACACAGCTCGGGATATACCGCAAGACCCACATCCCGGATGATCCAGGATATTATGAGAAGTTCTATTTTTCGCCGGGAGATACGGGATTTCGCGTATGGGACACCGCATTCGGCAAGATCGGGGTCGGCATCTGCTGGGATCAATGGTTCCCTGAGGTCGCGCGTTCGCTGGTTCTTAAGGGAGCGGAGCTCATACTGTATCCCACGGCCATCGGCACCTGCGCTGTGCCGGAGGCCGAGCTTGATGATGATCCGGCGGACTATGTGCATTGGCAGAATGTCATGCTCGGTCACGCCGCGGCCAATATGGTTCCGGTCGTCGCTTCCAACCGTATAGGGACGGAGAGATGTGACGCTGCGGGGACGGCCATAAGGTTCTGGGGGGCTTCTTTCATATCGGATAGTACCGGCCGCAAGCTCAAAGAGGCGGACAATTCTACGGAGCAGGTCATCACGCAGAGTTTTGATCTGGACGAGCTCAGAGATTTTCGTGTGGAGTGTTGCTGTTTTCGGGATAGGAGGCCGGAGCGCTATGAGACGCTGTTAACGCTTGACGGGAACGCGTAGCAGGCTTTATTTTTTTCATCATTTCATTTTATTCAAAGGAGGTCACTATGGGAGATTTGAACACTGCGAATCCCACAGTTGAGGTCAAGAAATACGACGTCAAGACCAGGACGATCGTATTTATGATCTTCTGTATCTGTGCGGCGGGATGTTACGGAATCGAGGGAATGATACCTTCGTCGGGGCCGGGACTCACTCTGCTTCTTCTTATGATCATCCCCTTCGTGTGGGGGCTTCCGATGGCCTTGGCTTCGGCGGAGCTCGGCGCGGCGAAGCCGGTCGAGGGTGGTTATTACAAGTGGATACAGGAATCGCTCGGTGAATTTTGGGGCTTTCAGGCGGGCTGGTGGAAGTCCATCGCAAACTACATCGACGGCTCTGTATATGTCGTGCTGGCGGGCACTTATTTCAGCATCATGACGGGCGTCAGCGGCCCCCTGCTTTATCTTTTCAAGGTGGCGCTCATCCTTGTTTTCGTATGGATCAATCTGCGTGGCATCAAGGAATCCGGCAAGGTGGGCAACGCTATCGGCATCATCATCCTCGCCATGTTTGCCCTTATCGCCGTGGTGGGCTTTGCGAACGCCAAGTACAATCCGTTCGAACCTTTGAGTGTCCCGGGGGAGAGTTGGTTGACCAGTATAGGCGGCGGCCTCGCTATCGGCATATGGCTGTATTCCGGATATGAGGCTATGTCAGCCATCAGCGGCGAGGTGAAGGATCCGAGGATAATACCTCGCGCGACGCTGATCGCGGTGCCGATGATCGCGCTGTCGTATATCCTTCCGACGGCCGCGGGTCTCGCTTCCGTCGGGCAGTGGGAAAACTGGCAGGAGGGCGTTGATGGAACGGTGGTCGGCTACGGTACCGTACTGTCGCAGTTTCTCGCGGGTGGCGGCATCTGGATCATCGCGTTCGGCATCGTCGCCATCCTCGCGCAATGCTCGATATACAATAGCTGGATGACCGCGGGCACCCGTGTGCTGTTCGCGATGTCCGACGATAATCTCGCGCCTAAGTTCATTCACAAGGTCAACAAGAAGTACGGGGTACCCTATATTCCCGTGATTATAATGGCAGGTGTGAATATGGCGCTCTGCCTAGTAGAGAGTTTCACCATCATCCTCGTGACCGAAGTGCTGCTCATCATAGCCATGCAGTGCCTGCTTTTCATCACGATGATGGTCACCAGGAAGAAAGAGCCAGGTCTGAACCGTCCCATACGCGTCCCCGGACCCAAAGCTTTCATCTATGTTTTCTTTACCATTCCCATCTTCGTGGGCGTGGCCGGGTATCTCCTCAACGGGACGGACTACTTCTTTGGCGGCCTGATCGCCCTGATCAGCGGGCCGATCATGTACTTCGTGTTCAAGAGGGTGTACGGAGGCCTCGCCGTGTCCGATCCGGGGAAACATCCCGTCAACCCCATCACCAAGCTCGCGAGCGGCGATATGTTCCGCTATGCCGGGTTCTTCCTGATCCTGCTCGCGCTAGGCGTCATGGGCGGGCTTTTCCTGCCGTTCTATGAGGGCTCGTGGGGTCCGGAATATTATCTCGATGTGTATGGCGCGGACGTCTTCCAGATGATGATCAATGGGATATGGGCGTTGGCAGGTATCGGCGCGATCGGCGCGGTCTGCTTCTTCTTTGTTGGGCGCAAGCTCGAAAAGCCGGAAGCCGGGCGCCTGTGAACTGTAGGAGCGGGATAGGGAATGAGCGGTGAAAAAGCTGATCTGATATTGACGGGAGGCCGGGTATACGCGGGCCGGGGGTTGCCCGGTGGCCTTACTTATGTCGCCATACACGGTGACCGCATCCTGGATGTTGGCGACGGCGATATCCCTTCCGATATCATGGGCGGTTCGACGGTGGTACGGGTGTTTGGACCTGATACGCTGATAATGCCCGGTATTCACGACCACCACGTACATCTGGTGCTTGCGGGGATGCTTGATAAATATGTCAACCTATATACAGCGTCCTCCGCGGAGGAATGCGCGCTCAAGGCGAAAAAGGGCGCGGCGGATCTCGCGGGGGAGGAGTGGGTGATCGGCTTCGGGTTTTGCCGTCAGGCGTGGGAAAATACTGATTCGCCGCATAGGGCATTGCTGGACGAATATGTGAATGACAGGCCCGTCTTGCTGCTCGACAGCGAGTTGCATGCGGCTTGGGCTAACACGAGAGCGCTTGAGCTCGCGGGGATAGACGCGGCAACGCCTGATCCGCCCTTCGGCGAGATCATGAGGGATGTCGAGGGGGTCCCGACAGGCTATCTCATCGAATCTGCCCTCAGCTTTGCGGCGCGAAAGGCCTTTGATTTTTCGGAAGATATAGCGACCGACCTTATAAAGAGATACGCCAAGGCCGCGAACCGGTTCGGGATCACTTCCGTCAGCGATATGACCCCGTATCTCGGTATAGACCTGTCTTTCCATGATGCTTATATGTCGCTTGCCAAAGCCGGCGAGCTGGATGTGCGCGTGAACGCGGCGCTGGACCTCTTTTCGGACCCAGCCGCGTTGCTGCCCAAGGCCGCGGAGGCGGCCGCCGTTCCCGGCGGAATGTATTCCATACGGTATATGAAGCAGTTCGTGGATGGTATACTAGCGAACTACACAGCCATGATGCTCGAGGAATACAGCACCGGGCTCGGCGGCAAGGGTGGCTCTCTGTTGCCTCTTGACAAGCTCGGCGACGCGGTCATAGCGGCAAACGAACAGGGCATACCCGTCCGTCTGCACGCGTGCGGCGACGGCGCGGTGCGGGTGGCGCTCGATGCCTTCGAGGTCGCTCGACGCGTTCTTGCGGCCGATGGCTCGGAGGGATATACGGACGGATTCCCCCGCAATGAGGTCGAGCATATCGAGGTGATCGCCCCTGCGGACATACATAGGTTCCGTGAGCTCGGCGTCATCGCGTCCGTACAGCCCGAGCACATCACTTCCGGGCTCACTTCCCATCGCGAAAACTGCTATCCCGAATATCTGGGGCCCGAGCGCGAACGCTACACGTGGCCGTTCCGCTCATTTCTGGATGCGGGCGTCATACTCGCCATGGGCTCCGACGCGCCCGTCGTCGAAGGCAGCCCGTTCGAGGGTATGTACGTCGGCCTTACGCGTGTGTTTGACGACGGAACTCCGGAAGGTGGATGGGTCCCCGAAGAAAAATTGTCAATGGAAGAACTCATCGAAGGGTATACCTATAGTGCGGCTTTTGCTGAGGGGCTTGAGGACGAGCTCGGGACGCTGGCGCCCGGCAAGCTCGCTGACATATCCGTCATAGACAGGGATCTGCTCGCGGCGTCTCTGGACGAGGTGCGCGCCGCCCGCGCGCTCATGACCGTCGTGGGCGGCCGGATTGTCTATGAGGGAAAGATCGAATAAATACCTCCGTATGACCTCTGGGCAACGAGTCCGAATGTTGATGTTGTCATACAAAAGTCTACAAGTGTTATACTTATTTATGACATAATATTCATAATAAACTTTTTGATGGAAATTTGAGTTTTTATATGATTTGACATGGCGCGACGAGCGGTATATTATATTTGTGAAATAAAAATAGCACTCGCGGTAATGCGTGCGTGGAATGATGGTAATTGGTGAGTGTCAGGTTTTTAGCAGACCGCTCACCCCGAGGATAATCGTATCGCAAAAAATGCGATATACGGAGGGAAGGGAAATATCGCCGATACAAGGCGGATGCCCCAGAAAGAATGTGACTAAACCCACAAGCTCCCTAGAGCCCCACCGGAAGCACCCTCCGCTTCCAGATATTTCCGGGGGGGGGGCAAAATTATTTAGGTTCACCTCTTTCGTCACGCGAAGGAAG
>JAISLZ010000041.1 GCA_031277015.1 Eubacteriales Family XIII. Incertae Sedis bacterium
GGGTCACGGAAATGCCCTGCGTTATATCAAGGAACGGCGGGGAGATGGAGCCATACAATGGCTCCTCCCTTACCACATTCTCCCTGATTCAATTATCCCAGAAATACTTTACACCGTGATTGACTCAGTGATTACGCACGAAAAGATATATAAATCATCATCAGAGCAGAAAACTCTTGAAAAACATAGTATATACGTATATGTATGTATATGAGCAGAAAGATTGTGTACCCGGAATGGGCAGAGAAATACCGCACCAAAGGCAGTACTATACGTAAAGTCAGAAGCGGATACGGGCTATATAGATGTACGTAGGTGTATGTGAAGGGATCATACCCCAAGTCTGTCCAGGAATATCTGGGCATGATTACTGAGAAAGACGGGTTTGTGCCTAAGGTGACTGTTTCCGCAAATCCGGCTTTCGTCGAATTTGGTCTCAGCCGTTTCATCCTTGCGAATTACAAAAGGACGCTCCAGCGGTCTTCTTTCAACAACGCAGCGCAAGACGATGTAGTCACCCTAGGGATTATCCACTACATTTTTGGAGACGTGGAGCCTCGTTTCATAAAGGCACATACCTTTCACAAGTCAAAGAAAACGATCTTATCCGCAGGGCAGATACTGTCAGTCCCTCCCGAATCAAGGCGGTTGCGACCAGAATCAGAAAGCGGTTGGAGCGCGATATCCCGGACGATGAGGAGCAGAGAATCTTGGCCACGCTGCTGTTTCTCTGTGTTATTGACCCGGCGAATCCGGCAGCCAAACCGCGCATCCAGGAAAGGGCACGTGAAATCATAGATAGGAGGGGATTGAAATATGGGTAATATACTAGGGTCAATGGCGGTTTTCACCGAAGCGTTCCAGCAGATCGACATTTCGGAGGATAAAATCCTGACAATCTCGTCAAGGATAGATTTTGTACATCTTTTCGATGGCATCCCGGACTCAAGGATGCAAGGAAAGGTCAAGTACCGACTCCCCGAACTTCTTTTCCTTGTCTTCCTCGTGAAACTCAGGGAGCGTACGAATTGCTTTATAGAGATTGCCGCCCATATCAAGATCAACCGGAGGCGATATGAAAAGTACGGGCTCATCGAAAACGGGCAGTGCCCCAGCCACGACACGATCAGGAGGGTGATGATGATTGACGGGGACGCCCTATACCAGGAAACCATCAACCGTTTCCATGCGCCCTTGAAAGCGACGGAATCATCAAAATGATCAAATCCAAGCTACGCGCCAAGAAAAAATCGATGTAGCGGGCAAGAGGTTGAATGCCTCAGGGCAATCCTGTCTCATGTGGGCTTGATAATTGCGCTCCAATACCTTGAATCGTTTTCCTGAGTTTGTCGATCTTCGCCTCACCCGTGCAGTCACTTAAAACACAGCCATCAATTTTATTTTTAGCCGCTGCCTGACGTTGATTTTCCATCATCTGAAAGATCGTGCGTAATGACTGTATTGACTCCCAGACGGTGCCAAGTTCTGTGATTTTGGCATCATATATGGCAGACCTCATTTTTGATAGGGCATCATAAAGATGATACCGTACTGCCAATGCTACCCTGGTTCTTTGACATACTCCCAACAGATTCATTGACCAACATTATTCATGCGAAAGTTCGGGTATGGTTTAGACAAACTCCCGGAATACGACGTTCGAGAGATCAAGACCGAGGGCGGTCAAACGGAGTTTGTCGCCGTCGCACATGAGCAATTTGCGCTCGATGAGATTCTCCATTTCGGAGGCATAGAGCTTCATGAAATCCTCGCCGAACCGCTCCGAGAAGTCGGTGAGGCTGATGCCGTCAGTGCGCCTGAGGCCGAGCCATATGTACTCTGACATCTCGTCGCCCGGCGTATTGTTGTAGTAGCTCGATACCATCTGCTCGCTGCTTCCAGCCTTAATGTAGTCGCTGCGAAACTCTGTATTCACAAAGCGCCTGCCGTCCATGTAGGAGTGTGCGCCAAGCCCGAACCCGAGGTAGTCGTCCATCGACCAATACTTGAGGTTGTGGCGGGACTTCATGCCCGGGAGGGCGGCGTTAGATATCTCGTAGTGCTCGTAGCCAGAGACTGTGAGCGCGTCCACCGCGGAGTGGTACATGCGCCTGTCCTCTATGTCAGACAGCGCTTCGAGCCTGCCGGATATGACGTCCTCGTACAGCGGGGTCTCCTCCTCAAGCTGCAGGTCGTAGAACGAAATGTGGTCCGGGCGCAGGCCAAGGGATGTGCGGATATCGCCCGCCCACGACCCTACGCTCTGGTCCGGCAGGCCGAATATAAGGTCGATGTTCACGTTGCCATACCCTGCCGCCCGAGCGGCATCGTACGACTCCACAGCCTCGCGGGACGTGTGGATGCGGCCGAGCCTTCTCAGCGTACCGTCGTCAAAGCTCTGCACGCCGAAACTGATCCTGTTCGCGCCGACTTCGCGGACGCCTCGCAGATACTCCCTGTCCACCGTTCCGGGATTCGCCTCGATGGTTATCTCGGCGTCGTCCGCCACGCAAAAACGCGAATAGACTGCCTCTATGATGTCGTCTATCTCCGCTATCGGAAGGATGGTGGGCGTGCCGCCGCCTATGAATATCGTATCCACGACGCGACCCGCAGCGTACAGTTCGCTCTTGCCCGCTATCTCCCTGCGCAGCTGTGCGACGTACAGCGAACGCTCTTTGTCGCCGGTCTCGTCGTCCGACAGGAAGGTGCAGTAACGGCAACGATGCTTACAGAACGGTATATGTATGTATATTCCCAGGGCGCTATTTTTTTTCTTGTCCAACTTCATCTCACCTGACTCACCGGCGGGCATATCCACACAGCTTCCTTTTTATTTTATATACCTATTATACATCATTTGTTCTCGTCGTATTTCAGAACGGCCGTAAAGGCCTCCTGTGGCACCTCGACGGCGCCGAACTGCCTCATGCGCTTCTTGCCTTCCTTCTGCTTCTCGAGCAACTTCTTCTTGCGCGAGATGTCGCCGCCGTAGCATTTGGCGATGACGTCCTTGCGGTAGGCTCGGACGGTCTCGCGCGCTATGACCTTCTGGCCTATCGAGGCCTGTATGGGTATCTCGA
>JAISLZ010000084.1 GCA_031277015.1 Eubacteriales Family XIII. Incertae Sedis bacterium
TCCACGGCCACCCTCCTGCCGAGGGCGCCCGCGCAGAGGAAGAACGCCGCCTGGGACCAGTCGGCCTCGACGCCGTACTTCGCGGCCTTATAGGACTGCCCGCCGGGTACGCGCCAGCCGGTAACTTCGTCGAAGTGGGCGATGCCGTCGCCGCCCTCGCCCACCTCCTCCGTGTGCACGCCGAATGCGGACATCACGTCTATCGTCAGCCTCACGTAATCGGCCGACTCAAGCGGCGAGGCGAGAATGATCTCGCTGTCACCACCAGTCAGTGGCAATGCAAGAAGAAGGCCGGATATGAACTGCGAACTGACATCACCCGGAATCTCATACATCCCGGAGCGTAACGGCCCGCACACCCTGACCTCATCCGATCTCCTGACAAATTCGCCGCCATGAAGTGCGAAAGCTTCCTTATATATATCCAGAGGGCGTTCCATCAGGCGCCCTCTACCGCGGAATATCCATTCATGATCGTCTAGGCCGGCCAGGGGTATGAGAAAACGCAAGGTCGAGCCGGATTCCCCGCAGTCTATTATCCGTTCCTCCATACCTATGCTGTTGGGATCAGATATGGCCCCATCTCCCCTAAACGCAGCAGAGAGTTTCAAAATCCCGCACCGCGTCGCCGTGATGTCATCCGACACACCAAGATTCCTGACGAGCCGTAAAGCCCTATCTCCACCCGCCAAAGCCGCACAGATGAGCGCCCGGTGGCCTATACTCTTCGATGTAGGTGGAGTGACTATGCCTTCGGGAAATCTATCTATTGTTTTCGGCATATATGGCTTCCTCCAGTTCGTTCCACGCCACATTGCGTGTGATCGCATCCCCTACATGCGTAAGCAGCACGAGCTTCACACCATCCGTGAGGACCTTCTTGTCGCTTCTCATGTAATCGATAAGCCCGTCCACGCTCTTACCAAAGGAGAGGTCAAGATTGCTGAGCAAGATGCCGACACGCCCTGCCGTCCCACTCTCCGTAACGCCGAGCCGTTCTCCGACACAAGCGGCCATATGCATACCGGCGGCGACAGCCTCGCCGTGATTGTATCTTTCAAATCCGTATTTGAGCTCGATAGCATGACCAAAGGTATGACCAAAATTCAGCAAAGCGCGCTTCCCCGTATCGCGTTCATCCGCCTCGACGATATTAGCCTTGATAGAACAGCACTCGTAGATGACATCGGCCAACTCAACATCGCGGCCTTTCGCTTCGAGGCGCGAAAACAGACTTTCCGACGCTATCGCGCCATACTTGACCACTTCCGCGAGCCCCGCGCCGAACTCGCGCCCCGGCAGCGTAGCCAAAAGTTTCGGGTCTATGAGAACGAGCGACGGCTGATGAAAGGCGCCCACTAGATTCTTGCCGCGCGCGGTATCTATGCCCGTCTTGCCGCCGACACTTGAATCCACCATCGCGAGCAATGTAGTCGGGATCTGGACAAACCTCACCCCGCGCATCCATGTGGCCGCCGCAAATCCCGCGAGGTCGCCGACTACACCGCCACCAAACGCGACGACGAGACCGAAACGGTTCAGCCTGCCATCTTTCCAGAACCAGTCGTATATATCGGATAGCGTAGCCATGTTCTTGCTACGCTCACCCGGTGGAATGACGAAGGTTTCGTAACCGATCCCCACGCGCCCCAGCGCTTCGGCGAGCGCGTAGCCGTACAGTCTATTGACGTTCTCGTCCGTTATGACGCAGATTGCTCCGTCTGCGGCAAGATCGGCCAAACGCGCACCCGCTGACGCGAAGACGCCGCCACCTATGACTATATCGTATGACCTCTCACCGAGGCCGACTGTCAATATTCGATTGTCGGTATTTTTTTCATTCATGCCGTGCTGAGTTATGAGACGTCAAATTGATTTTGGAGGCGCCACCCGGACTCGAACCGGGGATAAAGGTTTTGCAGACCTCTGCCTTACCACTTGGCTATGGCGCCTTATGCTTGTTTTGCCTTTTTCGCTGTGACACCACGAGGACGTTGCCCCATCGCTCGCCTCGGCGAAGAAGACTGTTGGCTAGGGCGGCAGGATTCGAACCTGCGCATGACGGAATCAGAATCCGTTGCCTTACCACTTGGCTACGCCCCATCACTTCTCGCGCTGCCCTGTCTCACTACTCGCAAGCCTGGCCATATGTGAAAAATCCTGCGCGAACAATATCTTTTTTTGGGGTGGGTAAAGGGATTCGAACCCTCGCATGCATGGACCACAACCATGTGTCTTAACCACTTGACTATACCCACCTCGCATCGCTTCGCTCCTCGCAGGAGGCGCTGCCCCTGCAGCAAAAATCCTGCGCAAGCAATCTCGCTTTCTCTCTTGCCAAAAACTGGCGACCCGGAACGGGCTCGAACCGTCGACCTCCAGCGTGACAGGCTGGCATTCTAAACCAACTGAACTACCGGGCCAATATGCATAGCACAGTGAGCATATGCCCCTATACTATTGGTAGCGGCGGGTGGAGTCGAACCACCGACCTCTCGGGTATGAACCGAACGCTCTAACCAGCTAAGCTACACCGCCACAATTCCAGCGCCAAAAGCGCCGCAATAGCAATTTTACTATGCACATCCTTGTCGTGTCAAGGAAAACAAAAATCTCGTCCAAAGATGATACGGCAGACCCAGAAGGACCACCGTATCGGGGATAAGAGTATAATGGTATTGGTATTGGTATTGCTAAACTAATCAGTCGTCCGTGACACGACGGCGGTGCGCACATCCGTCACGCGGCATCTGCGGCATCCCGGTCAGGCCACTGCAGGAACTGCACACGATCGGCCGTGACCTCAACAGGATAACGTTTGATGCCCTCCGCATCGGTGTATTGGTCTGTGCGGATACGCCCGCTAACACCCGTAAGGAAACCCTTACGCAGATACTTCTCGCATAGGTCGCCCTGTCCGCCAAACACCGCCACCTTGATGAAGTCCGCCCTTTTGTCTTTTGCATACACATCGTCTACGGCCAGCGTAAACGTACAGATAGTCCTTCCTTCATTAGTCTTTTTCATGTCGGGATCCTTCGTCAGCCTTCCGATAAGATTGATATTATTCATGCTTCACCTCTTTCCGCGGCACATTATTACTTCCGATAATTACGTTCTATTGATTGTTAAGGATATTATACCATAAACTTACTTTATGTCAAGAGTTGGAATAAATAATATAATAAATAAATTTCAGTGGTTATTACTTTGATGGTGTTCAAAAAGATGCCGGGTTGTTCAAACATAAACCCGACATGTCTACATGATGCGAGCGGCGCTCCCGGCGCCGCTCGCATCAACTCTCTATAACTACACCGCTCAGTACAGCGCAGCGAATATCTCGCGTATCTCCTCGTCAGACAGGAATACGTAATTGTTGCCGAGCAGACGCTGCTGGTTGTCTACCGTGGACTTTGTGAAACTGTCAATCTGGTCCTCGGTCATGCCGTACTCCTTGAGAGGCTTCTTAGGGAGCAGTTCGCCGAGCAGCGAGTCGAGCGCATCGTAGACACCCTCGCCCTCCGGCACATCCAGTGCCTTGGAAAGCAGCTTCGTGAGCTTGCGTATCTTGCCGTCCGGGTCCTTGGCGATGTACTTCTTCATGACTTCCGTGAAGAATTGGTAGTTGGCCTCGCCATGTGGCACGTGGAACGCGCCGCCTATCGAATATGACAGGGCATGCACTGCCGCGCATCCTGCGTTGCCGAACGCTATGCCGGCGTAGTTTGAAGCGTACACGAAGTCCTTCAGGTAATCCTTGAACGCATCTTCGCCCTTGCCCGCTATGGCCTTGTACCCACGCATTATCATCTTGATCGCGCGCCTCGAATACATCTCCGTAAAGGGCGACGCCTTAGGAGAAAGGAAGCTCTCCACCGCATGGATCAGCGCGTCCACAGACGATGTGACGAACACCTTGTACGGCAGACTTTTCATAGTTTCCGGGATGAGGACCGCCACATCAGCGTAGGTTTCGTCTACAGCTATACCCTTCTTCACATGTAGCTCTTTCAGCTCCGCGATCGCCACGTTCGTAACCTCACTGCCTGTGCCGCATGTCGTTGGGATGACGATGAGCTCCTTCACCTTTCTCGGCGGAACCTCACCCGTGAACAGGCTCTCGGAGCGATCCGGCACATCGAGCGCGAGTATCTTGCAGATATCCACGATGGTCCCCCCGCCGAGCGCGATGATGCGGTCATAATCATACTGCTTTGCCGCCTCCGCAAGGCCGTCGATCATCTCGTCGGACGGCTCGCCCACACCGAACTTCTCCTGGAATATAACGTTTGTCTTCACGCCCAGGGGTGCCACGTAAGGCGTATATATCCACTCGTTCGTCACGAGGAGATCCCTCTCGCCGAGACCGAACTCTTCATTGAAGTCCTCCACCGTATCAAAATAATAAATCTTTGGTACTATCCCCAGTGCTAACATAACGCCTACCTTCCTTCTTTTTAACAATTAAAGCTTCTCATTGAAGCGCTTCTCAAACTCGTCTTTGAGCTCGTCTCGCGAACCTGGATGCGCTATCTGTATGAGGTTCTTCGCGCGCTGCCGTAGCGACTTGCCCTTCATCTCGGCGATGCCATATTCCGTGACGACGTAATCCACGTCGCAACGAGATGTCGTGACGGGCGCCCCTGTATCGAGGAGAGGCACTATCTTCGAGATCGTGACCCCATCCTTCTTGACCGTGACGGACGGCATGGCTATCACGGACTTGCCTCCATCGGCCATTGCAGCGCCACGCACGAAGTCCACCTGACCGCCAACACCAGAGAACTGTCTGAACCCTATCGCTTCCGCGTTGACCTGACCCATAAGATCGACCTGCATGGCCGAATTGATACATACCATCTTGTGCTGGCGCGACACCGTGATGGGGTGATTCACATAATCCACGGGCCTGACCTCCACCGCGGGGTTGTCGTGCGCGAAATCATAGAGCGCGCGCGTACCCATGAGGAAGGTTACTGTCATCCTGCCCTTGTTCTCGGACTTCATCGAATTGTTAATGACCCCGCTGTTGTATAGCTCAAGCGTACCGTCTGCTATCATTTCCGAATGAATACCAAGATCCTTCTTGTTCTTCAGGAAGAGCATGACCGCGTCGGGTATAGCACCGATGCCGAGCTGCAATGTGGAACCGTCATCTATAAGGTCCGCGCAGTGCTCTCCGATGGCACTCTCCACTTCCGTGATCTTAGGCGGGGCGATCTCTGGAAGTTCGCTTTCCGCCTCGACGAAAGCGTCGATATCCGTGACATGCAGGAAGCTCCCGCCCATAGTCCTCGGCATGCGTGGGTTGACCTGAGCCACCACGTACCTCGCCGTCCTGATAGCCTGATGCGTGTAGTCCACGGATACCCCCGTACTCACGTAGCCGCTCCCATCCGGTGGGCTGACGCTGACCAGGCACACGTCGCATCCGAGGCGCCCCGCGCGTATGAGTATGGGTACTTCATGGAAGAACACCGGCGCGAAATCCCCGCGCCCCTCCGCGATGGCCGCCCTCGCGTTGGCCCCACTGAACCAGGGCTCTATGCGGAAATGACGCTCCAGGCCGGGAGTGGCGTAGTCTACCGGACCAATCCTGACCATGTGGTGAATGACCACACCCTCGTAACTGTCAGCGTTCTCGACCATGGCGCCAATCAGCGCGGGGGGCTCGCCCACGCAGTGCGCGAGCACGACATGGCTGCCGTTCTCTATGCGCCCCACTGCCTCGGCCGCACTCATTTTATGCCCTTCGTAATATTCCTTCCAACCCATACAATTCTCCTTTACAGATGGGACGCGAAGCGTCATCACGTCCTATGCGTGTTTTTTTCCCGTTTGGCGTTGTCTTCGCTCATCACGCCCGTGAGCCACTGAGACGCCTCGTCCGCCTTGGCTTCATTCCACACGTGCATGGGCGGCGCCGTAGCCCGGTACTCCGCAATGGACGCGCAACGGTTCGCGCATCCAACAAGCACGAGGAGGGCATCATATAGGACGCCCTCCCGCGCCGGCTCAAAGCTCGTATATGCGCCGCGCGCCGCGCTACAGGCCATGACATTGCGCCGTATCTTCTCGTACGCGGCGCGACGGTCATACCCCGGATTGCAGCCTCCACAGAATTTCACTCCTACGAGCACCGCAAAGCCACCAAGTCAGTCCTTGATGCCGGCTATTGCCTTCGCGAGCTCCTTCTTCGCCGCGATGTTGCCCTGCCGCGCGATCATGATGCGCTGCGCCTGAGGCGATCCCGCACCATGCATTGACTCCGTACGGTAGCCGACCGCGGACGTCCCAAGAGCGATATTCTCGATGAAACGCAGGACACGCATGCGATTCTCCGTGGATACGCCATCCACGCCTACAAAGAACTTGTTTGCCCACTGCCCTACCGTCATCTCCGACTTTGTCGGTACCTTTAGATCCGAACGGAAATCAGCCTGCGAAGGCATCGTCACCATGAGACCGCCCGCTATATCCTCTGCGAGCCTGACGATCTCATATGGGAAACGCGTCACGTTCTGTTTGCAGACGTTCGCGAGAAGGAGGTCTATCTGGTAATTGCCGGCGTCGGTAGGATATCCTTCCGCGGAGCAGGCGATGCCGCAGCAATACAACGTTTCGTTCAGATGCGTCATCTCGATCAGCTTGTCCTTGACATGCGAAGCCTTGGCCGCGCCGTTGTAGTCGGCCGCGAGCGCCGCCGCGCCGATGATCACGTCGCCGACGCCGACCTTACAGCCGCCGTACGACTGGCGATGGTACCCCGCGAAGCGCTCGACGAGCATACCGGAGAAATCCGCCTCCTCACACATGAACACGCGATCCCAAGGGACGAATACGTCATCGAATACGACGAGCGCCTCCTGCCCGCCGAACTGTTTGTTGCCGAGGTCAACGTCAGCGTCCTTCTCGAGCTTGCGCGTGTCGCAGGACTGCCGCCCGTAGATCATGAAAAGGCCGGCCGCGTCCGAGGGGACGGCGAACGCGACAGCATACTGCTTGTCGCCCGCGCTCACGGCCTGGGTAGGCATGATGAGATGTTCGTGAGAATTGACCGAGCCCGTCTGATGGGCCTTCGCGCCGCGCACAACTATCCCGTCATCGCGCTTCTCTACGATACGCACAAACAGGTCGGGGTCGGCCTGTGCGCCCTGCCCCTTACCACGGTCCCCCTTAGGATCCGTCATCGCGCCGTCGACGACCAGATCACCCTCCTGTATATATGTGAGATATTTTTTGAACCTCTCATGATACGACGTCCCGTGTGCCTTGTCCATCTCGAATGTGGTAGAGAACACCGCGTTGAACGCGTCCATGCCGACACAGCGCTGGAAGCACGAAGCCGTTTTCTGGCCGAGTAGGCGCTGCATCTTCACTTTTTTTCTCAGATCGTCTGTGCTCTGGTGAAGATGGCTGAAGCGGTTGATCTTGTTGCCCGTCAGGCTAGAAGTCGCCGTCATCAGATCCTCATGTTCGGGATCCTGAGCCAGATCATATGTCATCTTCAGGCAGTTTATTGACGGGCGGATGATCGGATGATCCATCCAGTTGTCGATTTTCTGCCCAAACATGTAGACCTGTGTTTTGAGTTTACGCAAGCTTTCAATATATTGCTCGCCTGTCATGAGTGCCATCTTCTTTACCTCCTTTTTTACTTGTCTTTTCTGCTTCCAAAATCGCTGCCGCCCGTAAATCCCCGCTTCCATACTTCCATGTGTACAGCGCTTCGTCGTTCCTCGCGCGTCTATTCGAAGGCAAAAAATCCTACGTAAAGCAAATCTATACCTCTACCTCTTTATTGAGGATTTTTTTCGCGAAATCTATGATGTCGTCGCTGACGGCCGTGTCCAGCACGACGTCATCAACCTGCGAGAGCGCCGCCTTCACCTCGGCGCGCACGACGTCCTCTATCGTGAACTGCGCTGACGGACAGGCCGAACACGCACCGGTCAGCCTCACGTAGGCCACACCGTCGTCGTATCCCGTCAGCTCTGCCGCACCGTAATGCCCGGCAAGGATGGGGTTCACTTTTTCTTCGAGTATCTTCCTGATTTCGGCCTCAACGCTCAAACTTATCTCCGTTCATCCATACGCCCCGCCACACGCAGCCGCGGCAGAAACCGGGAGAAGCATATAAATAAGTATAGCCCGCGCCTCTTGTTTTTGCAAGGCGCGGGCAAACAGTCGGAATTGTCGCAAAATACAAATCTCCCTAAGCGCTCCATGTTGTCCGGTAAAAAATACCCATAGAAAGCCCTGCGTGGTTGCGTAGCCGGTCAGGTAAATCCTGTAACGTCAGAAAATTCGGAATATTACGTATATTATATTATCGCATCCGTTTATATTGACTACTCGCGCGAGACGGGAATATAATGCGTATATTACAGAATGTATTTAGTGAATTGATTCAACGACTCCATTCAAGGAGGATGAACCGGAGTCAGCAAACAGTCGCGTATATGTTGGGAATGCTCCGCTACATGCGGCGCAGAGGGAAGCGAAATGAATCAACTCTCACAGCGATCCTATTATTCTTCATAGATTACCCTAGGGTTATTTTTGCGCACTTTTGCGCTGAATAATTATTCGTTATCAATTCATCGGTAATTTGGCAGTGAGGTAGAGAGGAGGATTTTATGAAACATTGGCGCTATGAAGGGCAGAGGCATATGGAGGTCCGGCGCAACGACCATGGGAAGGGCAAGCTGTCCACCGTGACGTGTATTGCGACCGACGCGGGGTTCCGTGTCGCGTCCGTCATCATCGAAGGGAAGGAGGAAGTGGTCGTAGTCGATACCCAGTGGACCTTGGCGAACGCCCACCGGGTCGTCGCGGAGATTCTTGAGATTGACAAACCCATTAAGGCCATCTTTGTGACCCACGCACACCCGGACCATTATTTTGGCACACAGGTTTTCACGGATGCTTTTCCGAACGCGCCGGTCTATGCGTTCGAGGACGACGTGCCGGTCATCGACGAACAGTTCCTGCCTAAGCTGGGCCACTGGAAGGAAGAGATCGGCGAGCACAACATGGCCGACCGACCGATCAGTTTCACCCCGTACAAAGACGGCGTCCTCGATCTTGACGGCTTCGAGATCAAGGCTATCCCGCATTGCTGGGGCGACCTCAAATGGAACTCCAAGGTCGTAATCCCGTCCATCAAGACCGTCATCTGCTCGGATATCGTGTTCAGCGACGCCCACCCGTTCACATGCGAGGTGCCGCCGATGAAGGGCTGGGACGCCTGGATACAGGAGCTCGAGAATATCCGTGCGGAAGGTTTCGATGTCATCATACCCGGCCACGCCGCGTTCGGCAGGCGCTTCGACGAATCCGGACTGGATTATACGAAGGAATATCTCGAAGCCACGAAGAAACACTTCGAGGCCGCGGCCAAAAGCGACAACAAGGAAGCGCGCGTCTATCAGTTCTTCTACAATATGGAGCTCGACTTCTTCGACTCTGAGCTGCGCAAAAGCAACGAGATGAACGCGAACGTCCTGCTCGGCGACCGCGAGTGGAACGAACAGTGGAATGAAAACTGGGAGGAAGAAGGCTGACGTCAGTTCTTAATGCCGGCGAGCTGCCGGCATCCGATATCATTCATTTTATTTTTATCAGGAAGGGAAAGGAGAAACGCAATGAGCAAAAACAAGGAGCCCTTTGTCAGCGGTACAGGTCAGGTGTTACCCCATGGGTACGAGTACAAGATGGTCGCCATCGTGGGGCTCGCGATCGGCTTTGTCATGTTCGACAGGATGGCGGTAGCAAATCTGCAATCGTACATGATGGAAGATTTGGGTATGAACTACACCCAGCTCGGCGTCATCACATCAGTCTTTGCCGCGACGTGGGCATTGTCGGGGCTGTTCGGCAGTTATATCGCCGACACGAAGATGAGCCGCAAGAAATTTTTTGGTTTTTTTGTACTGCTATTCTCAGTGTGCTCACTGCTTACGGGTTTTGTGACGGGCTTTATCATGCTAGTTCTCGTGCGCGCGGTCATGGGAATATTCGAAGGCCCTATGTACCCTGTGGCGCAGTCGTTCGTCATGCCTCAGAGCAGCAAGGAGAGGCGCGGGCTGAACATGGGACTGGTGCAGGTCACCATCATAGGACTCATTTCCAGCACGCTCGGCCCCATAGTGCAGGTCGCGCTCGCCAAAAGCATAGGATGGCGGTACACGTTTGCCCTCACGATTATACCCGGCATCATTCTCACCTTATTCATCTTGAAGGTGTTGGTCAATCCCGAGACGGGCGCTAGCGCGGAAGAAATCGCTGCGAAAAAAGCAGTCAAGGAAAAGGGAGCCCTCGGAAAAGCGCTGAAAAACAGGAACGTCATCATCTCCATCATCGGCACGATGTTCTTGCTCACCTGGTATATAGGCATGCTGACATTCCTGCCTGGCTACCTCGTAAGCGTCAAGGGTTTCGATGAGGGACAAATGGCGACGATTATGGCCGGACTCGGGCTCGGTGCGGTGTTATTGGGAGGCATGGCGTTGCCGAAAATTTCGGATCAAATAGGAAGGAAGCCCATACTTGTCATTTCATCTATTCTGGGTGCTTTTGCATCCTTTGGAATGCTTTATGGGCCGGCTAACCAAGGGCTTCTCATCTTTATTGCGTTTGTCGGTTGGGGTGGCACCGGCCTATGCTCGCTTATGCAAGCGGCTGTTCCCGCTGAGTCATCCGACCCGCGTTACGTATCTACCGTCATTGGTACGAATCAGCTTACAGGCGAGCTGGTAGGCGCGACCCTCGGCGCAACCCTGCTTGGCATACTCGCTGACGCGCGCGGCCTGGAAGCATCCATCACCGTATGCGGCGTATGCGTGCTTATCAGCGGCGTGCTATCCTTATTCTACAGGGAAACCGCACCCCTTGTGGTGGCAAGGCGTGCCGCCAAGAAGGCCGCAGCCGAAGGGCAGAGTTAATAACATTTGCCAACTGCCGCCTCTCGCGATTCGCTGGGGGCGGCGGATTTTTTGGAAGATACAAAACAGAAATGAGGTGAAAAATGAGCGGCAGATTGGAAGGAAAGGTAGCGCTTATAACGGGCGGTGGCGTCGGCATAGGCGCCGCCATAGCGAAGGGTTTCATCGCGGAAGGCGCGAAGGTGCTCATCACGGGGCGCCGCAAGGAGAAGCTGGACGAGTTCGCGGCGGCGCAGCCCTCGGGCAGCATCGCGACCTATAGCGGCGACATCAAGAACGCAGATGAAGCCGAGGCCATGGTGAGCGCAGCCGTAGAGAAATTCGGCAAGCTGAATGTCCTCGTGAACAACGCAGGCATAGACCCCGCGGGGACCGTCACGGACATACCCATTGAGCAGTGGCTCGACATCATCAACACGAACATCAACGGCACGTTCTACATGACGCGCTTCGCGATACCGAAGATGCTTGAGGCCGGAGGAGGCTCCATCATCAACCTCGCGTCCCTCGCCGGGGTGCGCGCCATACCGGCGATGCCCGCCTACAGCACGTCGAAGGCCGGCCTCGTCGGCTTCACGAACGCGGTCGCCCTCGACTACGGCGACCAGAACATAAGGGTGAACATCATCAGCCCCGGAGCTACAGCTACGGATATGCTGAAGAACCAGATGAAAGGCCTCGCCGAAGCGCAGGGTACGGACATCTATGGAGCGCTCGGATTGCTCACGCGCTTCAGCCCCATCAAGCGCGCGGTAGAGCCGGACGAGATCGCGCCGCTAGCGGTATTCCTCGCGAGCGACGAATCCGCGTTCATCACGGGCCAGAACATCTTGATCGATGGCGGCGCGACCGTAGTGGATCCATGCGGAGCCGCGGTGTCCTCGCTCGGCAAGGCGTGGGGCGAAGAATAATCCCTGATACACCGGGCACACAGCAGGAAGCCGCGCTCACGCGCGGCTTCGGTCGTTATCTCAGATAAGGAGTCTACGCCGCGAAGACGGGCTTCAGCATTTCGACGTATTCGTCCAGTTTTTCGTTCAGGGAGTATGAGCCTTCGTGGAGGCACCAGTCGAGCAGTACGCCCCTTGCAAGCACGAAGTAATATATGCTGATTCTTTCAACGGTGAACTTCTTCGTTATGCTGCCTTCCTCCTGCCCCTTCCCGACGATATCCCAAAAGAGCGTGTACATATACCTCGACTCATCGACAAACAATGCTGGCTGCGTCCCGATGAGCAGCCTCACGTGATCGAGCCCTCTCTTGATCTGGTACATCGCATAGTACTCAAAGTATATCTGTATCTTTTCGAACGCATCGCTTCCGTTCAGCAGAGGTGTCACGGTTTCGAGATAATAGTTGTCTATCTGAGCGTACAGCTCGACGAGGATGTCCGACTTTGAATTGTAGTAATGGTAAAAAGCCCCGACCGATACTCCCGCTTTCGTACTTATGTCCTCAATCGTCACGTTATCATATCCATGGTCGTCTATCAGGGACATGGCGCTATGGAATATCCTGCGCTTTGTCTTCCTCGCTTGAAGTTTTCTACCTGTAGTATGGTCCTTTTTCAACTATTTGTCCTCCATTAATTTTTCCACTTCCGCCATCCTGCCTTCGGCCAACGACCTTGGTATGAAGACTTTGCGGCACTTTGGGCAACAGAGCGCTTCATGCGAAAATGACATCCCCAGGTAAGTAAACACTATGTTGCGTACCGCAAGATAGCAGCCGCACTTAGCGCACTTCCATTTGTTCATCTCAATTGCTTGTCCGTCTTCCGACATACCGGTCAATCCATCTCGAAGCGCATTCTGTGGCTGTATACATTATACACGTCATACGCGCCGCCTTCATCCACCTCGTATTCGACCCAGTACGTTATATTGCTTTTCGTCAATGATGCCAGCCACCTGCCGGAACCACTGTCCGTGAATTTGTCTCCGCTACTTTCTGCTGCCATGACGGTGTCCTTGACGTCGTCATCCAGTATCAGCCTGCTGTCCATATGCGTGCGCACGTCATCCGGGATGCGCAGATCGATGTCTTTTTCCATCATATCCTCCTCACCGTCCACTAGATGTTGTCCTCCAAACTTAGGGACGCCGCACCCACTTTCAGGCGTATCGTATAGCGATGCCAGTTCGCGTTTCAAGGCCAAAAGCCGGCTACGCTTCTCCTGTAGATGAGGGATAGTCGCGCTATCATTTACATCGTCCTCCGCAGGATATCCATCGCCGAGGACCAGGTCGAGAATATGCGCGCACTCCTTACCTTTGCGCAGGAAGGCATCCTCGCAGTTCGCGCAGTACACGAGATAGGGCTTCTCCGACAGAGCGGCACGGCGGTCCAGCACGCTGCCACGGAGTTCGGGGTTGGCTGTGCCCATGTGCCCGCCCCACCCGCAGCATCTGTTCCGTTCGCTGAGCTCATGGACGTCCGCGCCCGTGCGCCGCGCCAGCAGCCTGACGGCTTCGGCCATGGGCTGATTATCCCGCGCCGCGCATGGGTCGAATACGGCGAAGGCAGAGGCGTCCGCGGCGGTTGGAACCGTTTCGAACGCCGCCGTACCCTGCGTATGTCTGCCAGGTGCAACAGCCGGTCCGCCGGTCCTCGCAAGTAGTTCATACACCGAGACCCTGCGTATTTCAGGCAGCAATTTCGCAAAGACCTTCTCGCAGTACGCGCAGGCGAATATGAATGTGGGATTGCCTAAGTCTTCCCAGATGCCGCGCAACTTCGCGGTATGCGTCTCGCAGATTTTCCGCTCGCCGGCCCAGAACGCGGGCGCACCGCAACAGTCCAGTACTATGCCCGCGCCGTATTCCTCCAGCATGCTCCGCGCAGCCAGGGTGGCCCGCCCCACGCCATGCCGCCCGGACGAGGCAAGTTTGCAGCCGGGGAAGAATACGTATCCGGATATGCGCCGCCCCGGCGGCGGGGCCGCGTAGGCGGCCTCGTCCGCGGCGAAGCCCATGTCGCGCAGCCAAAATTCGTGAAAAGCATAGGGATATTTGCCAGAGTCACGGCGTCCCTCGCGCGAGAGCATGAAGAGTTTCCCCATATCTATCCCTTCCGGGCAGACGGAGGCGCACAGGCCACACATGCTGCACGAGTACGTTTCACGCGACTGCGAACGGCTAGAGAACGGTGGGTTGGACTTGATGTCCACATATGCCTCCACAGCTATCTTCTGCGGCCATTTGGAGTAGCTCCTGAGCATCTCGCACGCGTCGAGGCAGGCTGTACAGTCACAGAGCATGCATCTGCCCGCCTCCGCGAGAGCTTCGTCAGCGGTATAGGCTGAGCCGTCCGCGGGCGAGACGCGCGGCGCGCGTGGCTCCCCGGTGTGGTCTACATAATGTACCGCGCTCGGTTTCCTCTCCGCACTTTCCCCTTCTATGGCGCCGCCCATCCTGCCCGTCTGGAAGAATACCTCCATCTCGCGCGAAATACCCGCTCCGCCGGCTATCGCCTGCATAGTGTCTTCGCCTATGACGCCGCCCCCGATGAATACCGCCGGGCCGCCGGGCTGCCGGGAGGGGCCGCCAAAATCATGGCCGCCTTTCCCTGTGGCCACGTATACGGCGTCGTATCCTTCCATATCTCGCAAGCTCTTCACTTCCTCGCCTAGCCGGAAGATGGCTTCTACGGACGAGAACTGGAGATTGAAATCACCGGCAAAATCCGCCGCTTTTGGGTGATCGGCAAGGGAGCCGCCTATCTTGCCGTTTCGCTCAAATACTGTGACCGGGTATTTTTTCTGCGCGAGGTTCAGCGCGCAGGACAGGCCTGCCGGTCCTGCGCCTATGACAGCTATCTTTTCCTTTTTCGGGGGTATGCGGTATGATTCAGGCGCCTTGCTCCGCTCGCTCGCGTAGCGGACGGCGGCAGCCTCAACTCCTCGGACATATACAGGCTCATCGCCGAGCTGCGCCCTCTGGCACTCGCCTTCGCATGGCGCGGAGCATATCTCACATACGACCTGAGGGAATACGACGGCGTTGCGTAGTATCTTGTAGGCGAGCCCCCATCTGCCGGCGCGCGCCCTTTCCATGAAATTGCGGATGTCGAGACCGAACGGGCATGCGGACGAACACGACGCGGGCTCGCCGTGGAAACATCTCTCTGTGATACCCGTAAAATCCTCTTGCTTCATAACAACCCGGACACATATCAGGGCGGGACACGGTTTCCCGCGCCCCGCCGCTCTTCAAAACTTCAAGCCGTTACTATTATATTACCATGTCCATCGCACAATCAAATATTTATCCTATCGGGTTGTCACGAATGAAGGCGAGTTCCTCCTCGAAGTCCGAGCCGAGGAAATACTTCTCCGGTGTGATGTTCTCGCCATTCTGCAGGGCATCCCAGGCTGCCTTTACCTTCTCAGGCTTGGCGGGAAGTTCGTAGATGCGCACGCCTGTAGCGTTATTGATGGCGTTGATCACAGCCATATGGCCGGAGCACTGGAAGTCCTCAGAACATCCGCACGAGCCCTGCGGGCCGGCGGGCCTCGGGGTCTCTATGAATATGAGGTTGAAATCGTCCGGGACATCCTCGATCTGCGGTACGCCACAGCCTATTATGTTGCCGTATCTCTTTTCCGGATGGTAATCCTCGCTGAGGGCGAAGCCTATGCTGTGGGACAGACCGCCGTAGCCCTGACCTTCGACGGAAAGCATGTTGCCAACGACGCCGACATCCGCGACCGTCGTGTAGCGCAACACCTTCGTCTTGCCGGTCTTAACGTCTACTTCGACGAGGCAGGTGTTTAGAGCGTACATGTAGGTCGGGTTCTTCTCGCCCATGCCCGTGTTAGGGTCCAGCCCCGGCGGCAGGCCGATGTTGAACTGATCATAATGCCCGAGATACTTCGTCGGTATGCCTTCGGCGACCATCTCGTCGTACGTCCTGTACGTGCCGTCATCCTTGCGCATGGCGTCCATGAGCTTGTTCGACGCGTCGATGATCGCATTGCCTCCCATATAGTGGCAGCGGCTTGCGGCGGCGAGACCTGTGTCCGGACACCTTGCACTATCATTCATCACCAGTTTTACCTGACTGGCTTTGATCCCGAGAGGTTCGAGGGCCTTGACCGTATGCGTCAAGGCTCCGATGTCCCCTCCCTGCCCGACATCCTCCCATGTATTGTAGTTCGTCACCGTGCCGTCCGGGTTCAGTTCGAGCGCAACCTCGGCTTTGTCAAACATGCCTATCGTGATGATGAAGCCGCCCATGCTCAGGCCGACGCCCACGTGGCGCCCTTCGCCTTTCGCTCTTTCGGCCTCCGCTTTGTACGCGTCGTATACAGGCTTGATCTTCTCGAGCATAGCCGGGTAAGGATAGTCGTGGTAAGGGCAGCTGTTTACAGTAAGGTCGCCGGGACGCGCGGCGTTCAGGTAGCGGAACTCCCAGGGATCCATGCCTACCTTCTCCGCGGCCATGTCTATCAGCGCTTCGGTTGTCGTGTATATCTGCGGCGACCCAAACCCGCGATACGCCGTGTTGAAGGCGTGGTTCGACGAGCCGCCGCGCGCAAGGGCCTTGAAGTTGGGTATATTGTAGCCGTGAAATCCCACCGAGACGAGGTTGTTGAATATCTTGCTGCCTACCACCGCGTACGCACCGTGGTCGAGCGCCACGTCGTACTCCGCGGCCACTATCTTGCCGTCCTTTGCGGTCGCTATCCTGCCGTTCGAGAACGTAGCCGAACGCTTACCCGAGGTATGGTTGAACTCATCGTATTTCAGCGTCATCGTACACGGGCGACCCAGTATCATGACCGCCGCGCCGACGAGGGCGTACGTGTTCGCGGCCACGGAGTACCCGAACGAGCCGCCCGTGGGGTTCATGATGATGCGGATGTCATCCTCAGGGATGCCTAGCCCGACCGAAACAGCCTCGATATTCTCGCCTATGGACTGCGACTTGCATTGCAAGGTGAGCTTGCCTTCCGAGTCGTAATAGCCCTGCACGACATCCGGCTCTATCGGCAGATGGGGTTCGTGCTGCGAATAGAAGCTGCCCTCGGCGACGATGAGATCATCCTCATCGAAGACCTCGAGGGTATCACGCCCTTTGTAGACCGGTTGCTCCAAATAAAAGTTGGGTAGATCCTTGTGTAGCTGTATGGCGTTCGGCATCGCGGCCTCGACGAAGGTCAGGTACGAGGGGAGTTCCTCCACCTCAAGCGTCACGGCTTTGGCGGCAGCGCGCGCATCCTTCTCCGTTTCGGCGGCCACGCATGCCACTATGTCGCCGCGCCTATTGATAATGTCTCCACATATGATCGGGAACTCCGTGATCCCTTTGCCCTTCTGCCTAGGTATGACCGCGGGGAAGTCTATGTTATTCGGACCTTTGATGTCGCCTGCAAGCAGAACTTTTATGACGCCGGGCATCTTTTCGGCTTCAGTGACGTCAATGCCCTTTATTCTGGCGTGCGTATACTCCGAGAATACGGGCACCAGATGGACTGTGCCTTCTGGCATCTTCAGCTTCACGTCGTCTCCGTAGTCCGTCAGCCCGCACACCTTGCCCAGCGCGGCCGGGCGCGGACGGCGGCTACCGTAGATGTCCTTCTCGTTTGCTTCATCATATGTTATTTCGTCAATCGTCTTTTCGCCGCGCATTACAGCCGCCGCCTCCATGACGGCATCCACTATAGGCTTGTAGCCCGTACAGCGGCAGACGTTCCTGTTCGCCATGAACCATGCGCGGACCTCATCCCTCGTAGGGGATGGATTTCGCTCAAGCAGGGCATAGGCGGAAACTATGAAGCCAGGGGTACAGAACCCGCACTGTACGCCGCCATAGGTGATCCAAGCCTGCTGAAGCGGGTGCAGCCTTCCAGGCGCGCCGATGCCTTCTATGGTCAGTATATCCGACCCCTCGGCGACCTTCGCGACTTTGCGGGTACAGCTTCTGACAGGTTCGCCGTCAACCAGCACCGTACACGCTCCGCACACGCCGACGCCGCAACCCACCTTTACCCCGGTGAGGCCGATGCGCCTAAGTACGTCCGCAAGCGTATCCTTGTCCGGGTCGGTGACGGCGAAACGCTCGACACCGTTGATGATGAATGTCCTTCTTTCGAGCTTCATGGTTCGCCTCCCATTCTCAGTCAAACAGCAGTATCGGCTTGACCGTAACTCCGGAATGTGAATCCGCAAAGGCCTGCTTGATGTCCTTGAAGTCATAGAACTTCACAAGTCTGTCGACAGGCAGGCGTCCGGCCTTGAAGTATTCAGCGAGTTTCGGTATGAATATCTGCGGGTTTGAGCCGCCTTCCGTGAGCCCGGCGAGGGTTACGCTCGGGTTCATGAGGTACATCTCGAGAGGTATGCTCACCTCAGCAGGCCCGGTGACACTGCATATGACGGCGATGCCCATACGCCTGAGGCATGCCGTAGCCTGCAGTGTCAGGGCGGGTATGCCGGACGATTCGATGGAGTAATGCGCCCCGCCTCCCGTGATCTCCTTGATCTTTGCTACTACGTCATCCACTTCCTTGGCGTTGATCGTGTCCGTAGCGCCGAATTCCTTGGCCATTTCGAGGCGCGACGGCACCACGTCCACTGCGATTATCTGCGTACAGCCGGCTATCGCGGCCGCCATGACTGCAGCCATGCCTACACCTCCGCTGCCGAATACGACAAGCGAAGTCGCCGGCTTCGGCTTGCACCTGTTCAGCACTGCGCCGGCGCCAGTCTGTACGCCGCAGCCAAGCGAGCACAGATATTTCAGCTTGTCGTCGGGTATGCCTTCAACCTTGACCGCGTTGCGCGCATCCACTATGGCATGCGTAGCGAATGCTCCCTGCGCGAAGAATGACCCTATATCTTCCCCGTTCTGCGATATGCGACGGGTCCCATCCTTGTAGGCGCCGCTAAAGAAAAGTTCGTTCAGGTGGACGCACGCGTATGGATGGCCGTCGAGGCAGTACTTGCAACGGCCACAGGATGGGAAAGTCATCGCCACGCGGTCTCCCGGCTTCAGCGTATCGACGGCGATACCGACCTCCTCAACGATTCCCACGCCCTCGTGGCCGAATACCTGCGGGAAAGTGATCCAGGGAATGAAACCCTCGATCCCCGCAGCGTCGGTATGGCACACGCCGGACGCTATGATTTTGACGAGCACTTCAGAGGCTTTCGGCGCAGCGAGCTCCGCCTCCTCGATGGAAATCTCGCCCTTCGTACGTGTGATTGCGGCAGTAATCTTCATTTGTCTCCTCCTATTCAACTATAACATCTACATCATCGTTTATTTCCCTTTGCTCCTATTTTTGCTGTTTTATCACTTATTTTTACTTATTGTCGCCGTCCCTGAACTCCTTAGGGGTCAGTGTCTTGTAATAGCTTCCGGTAAGGCGGTTCGGGTTGAACGCCTCGCGTATCTTCCACTGGTACTCGGCGAGGGCGGGCTGCGGTATCTTCGAGTAGAAGCTGTCGTGCTGCTCCTGCGTGTAGTTGTAGCCATTGGGCTGCCGCACGTCGGCGTTCCATCTGCCGAAGTCCGCGCCGAGCCCCTTCTCCGTCATCCACTCCTGCGTGCGGTCAATGTGGGCGCACGAGTCGTAGATGGACTCCTTGTCGAAGCCGTCGAAGTGCACGAAGAACTCCCACCCCGTCGTGCCGCCGCCGCCGATGCCGGAAACGCTGCCCATGTCGGAGTCGCCGCCCACGGCCGCGACGCCGGTGTGCGTCTGTTCCCATTCGCGCTTCAGGGCCGCAGCTTCTTCCATGAGAGGGGCCGCGACAAACACGTTCGGCGAAAGGCCGAAGTTGCCCTCGTAGGAACTGCACAGAGTGTAGTTGTAGTTCTTCCGCGCGAGCCTCAGCAGATACAGCTTAACGAAGTCCTCGATATCCTGCTGGAGGTAATACTCGGACTTGTGGGCGCCGACCTGCCTCAGTATCTCGTCGAACGCTTTCTCCTTGTAGTCAAGGTCGCGCTCAGTGAAGCCGGCGAGGACTATCTGTACGTCGACTTTCATCTGCTCGTTCTGTTCCTTTATATACGGATCTTCCATGAGCTCCGGCAGATCGCAGAACTGCTTTTCGGGATGCGTGAATATCTCGACCATGGCGGTCTTGATGTCACGGCCAAACATGTTGAACTGCCTGTGCGCGAGGTAGCATATGTCTGCCTCGTAGAACAGCCGGAAGCTCTCGGCGTATGCGTCCCAGTCCGGGTAGCACACCGTATAGGCGCGCACGTTGTCAAGGCCGTCGGCGAAGTAGGCCGGGGCCGTACCCCTGACCGGTATCCACTTGGGGCCGGGCCATGGATGCAGGCGTATCGCGATCCTCGTGCAGACGCCCATCGTGCCGGCGGTCCCCGTCCATCCGCGGAATATGGCGCGCGGGCTAGGGCCGGGGCCCTCTCCGCAGAACCATTCGCCGTCAGAGCCGAGCGTGCCCGTGCGGATGATCTCGCCGTCAGGGAGCACCCATTCCGCGCCGAGCAGGTTCTCGCTCGCTATGCCCATGAATATGGACGACGGCCCGAACCCGACCCAACCCGCACTGCCCGCAAGGGTCGAGCTAGAGCAGCCCACACCCGCAATGTTGCAGTTCAGACCGTTCTTCATCGCTTCGACCTGGACAGTGCCGCCTATCGCGAACGGCTCGCAGACCGCTATCATGTTCTTCGCGTCGATCTCTACATTGTCCATGCGTATCATGTCGAGCTGTATCGCGTTGTCCGAGCCGATGAAGCCCATGGCCGCCCAGAACGTGGACGCGGCTTTGAAGTCCACCTTGTACTTGTTGCAGAGCCTCACTATCTGCTGGACCTCCTCCGTACTTCCGGGCAGGACTACCGCCTGCGGCTTTGGCGTCCTCGTGTCGTAGGGGCCATAGTGAGCGGAGGACTGCGCCGTGATGCAGCGGTAGTTCTCCGTAACAGCAGGATCCTCGGATACGTTGCGCTCCCCTACTATGTCCTGAAGGGCGCGGTAAAAATCCTTATTGTATGTTATGTTTTTCATTTCGCTCTGATCCTCCTTCTACAGCGCTTTGGCCACGAGGTCGATAACATCGACTACTGGCATGGCCGTCCCGTTTTCGGACGTGACGCCGGACAGGTTCTTTTCGCACCAAGGGCAGGCAGTGACTATCGCTTCCGCGCCCGTAGCCTGCGCCTCCGTGACGCGCTCCGACGCAACGGCGTCAGAAAACTCCGGATTGAACACGCTGCATCCGCCGCCCGCACCACAGCACCAACTGTTCTCCCGCACGCGCTCCATCTCGACAAGGCGTAGGCCAGGTATGGCAGCGAGCACATCGCGCGGCGCGTCATATATCCCATAAGTGCCCGCGTAGCGCGGCCTCGCGGGAGTCCACGTGTGCACCTGGTTCAGTATCTTCTTTTCTGTGCCGTCCCATGGCTCGAAAGGCTCGCCGAGACGCCCAAGGCGGCAGGGGTCATGGTAGGTGATGGACAGATCTACGGCCTTCTTCAGCTTGAGCTTGCCGGACTTTATGAGCTCCGCAATCAGCTCCACTGCGTGCACGACCTCCACCTCTATGCCAAGCATTGCATACTGGCGCTTGAGGGCGTAATAGCAGTCGGAGCACGGAGTGACGATCTTGGGCGCGCCGGCCTTCTTCCATACGACCGCGTTCGCCTGCGCTTGCGCCTCGAATTCCTTCCTGAAGCCCATCTGCCCTGCCCTGCCGCCGCAGCACATATCGCCCTTGCCAAACCAACCGAGATCCACTCCCGCCTTCTTCAGCACGCTCACGTACGACTTGGCCTTCTTTTGCAGATCCTTGTCATAGGCATACTGGCAGCCGGGGAAAAACGCATATTCCGCTGTTTCCTTGCCGACTGATATATCTTTCAGTTTCAGCCCGGATGCCCATGCGCCACGGTCTGCCTTCTTTGCTCCCGGCAGCATAGTCTTCTGCTTCGCAAGCTGAGCCGCCACGGCATTCAGCGCGTCCGGCGCCTTGCCCTTCTCGACGGCGCGCTCCTTCAGCGCGATGTTGTGCGCGAGGGGCTCGAGATTGAACCTCGTCACCTTGCAGCCCACGTCGCAGGCTCCACAGGCCTGACAGTTGAATATCGCGTCAAGCGCCTGCCCTTCGAAGCGCACGGAGCCGTCCTCAAGGATATTCTGCCCCAACTGAAAACGCCCGCGTGCGGAATAAAGATTAAAATTGTAATGCCATACGCTCGGGCAATTGCGTCCGAAGCGATTGCTCTTGATCTTCTCGAACGGCACGAACTTGCAGCCTAAGCAGTTGCTGCAACGCCTCTCCATCGGGAAGAAATCCTCCAACTTCTTTTCATAACCCTTCACTGGGGTCATGTCAAACATAGATTTCTTAGCCATATTAATTGCCCTCCTCCTTACACGGCTAGCTTGCCGGGGTTCATGACGCCGTTCGGGTCAAATATCCCCTTGAGCCTTTTCAGCGCCATCAGCGACTGGGCGTCCTTGTTCAATTGAATGCCCGCCCATCTGCCGTACGGCCTCGAATAATAGCCGCCGAGATCGCTCACCGCAACGCTTACTGTCTCCAGAAGGCTACGTAGCCGCGCTTCCTCCGCCGCGCTGTCCGGGTCGTAAGGGAAGGTGAACTCCATATGGTAGCTGCTGCCGATATGCCTTGGCTGTATGTAGACGCCTATATCCTCGGTCGGGTAGCCGATATCCTCGCATATCTCCCGCACGGCGCGCAGGAACTCGCCCGTCCTGTCTAGCTGCGTCAGGAAGAACACATCCCTGTGCCCGCCCGCGTAGACATCCTTCCAGTATACCTTGCCATCATCAGTAGATGTGGCTTCCTCATACAGCGCGCGGCCGGACAGCCCCGCTATGCCCTCTTTCAGGTCAAGGCCGTTCACCTGCGCTATGTCTATGAGGTCCTTTGAGCGCGCCTCGAAGCGCACCTCGGGGATGAGCTCCCTGCCGGCCGCGCCGACGGCCACTATCCACGGAGGCAACGCCTCTTTGAGCCTCTTTATCTCCTCTTCCGTCTTACCTATAAGGCTCGCGGCCTGCGCCCGGTTCAGGATGAACAACTCGTCAGGAAACCGCGTCCACATGGCCTTGTACACGAATCCCTCAAGGTCCTCGAGGCTGTCCGCCGCCGCTATGTAGAGCCTATGCACGCTCGGCTTCACCGCCGTTTTCAGCGACGCCCAGGTGACGATGCCCATGCTGCCCTGCGCCTGTGTGACGAGGCGGTAATAGTCCGTCATCCACGGGCCCATATACTGCACCTGCCACTGCTGTTTCTTCCACTGCGCTTCGAGATCGAGAGGGCCGCCCGCGGCCTCCCCCGTGAACATGCGCGTGCCGTCGCCCCACGTCACCTCCACACAGCGCAACGGGTCGAAAAAGTTCCATTGCATCATAGGGTTCAGCCTCGGCACGGCCTCAAGGACGTCCGTCAGGACCGACTGCCCGGCCTTCGGTTTCAGGCTGCCGGGAATGACCATATTCTGCTTGGCAAGCTCCTTGTTCAGCTCGTCGTAGGTCACGCCTGGCTCGACTACCGCCATGCGTTGCTGACGGTTGACGTTCAGTATCTTTTTCATGCCGGAAAGGTCGACCGCGACCGCACCGGGCACGCTCGGCGCGCTGTCGCCGCGCAGCTTCACGCCCGTCGAGCTGACGGGCACGAGCGGCGTCCCCGCCTTGTTAGCCCATTTGACCAACTTCTCTATCTTTCCTGCATCACTCGGCTTGACCACAAACCATGGCGCAAAACGCGGCTCAAAACTCTGATTTTCCGCATACGACGCCAAAATGTCAGGGTCGTCAATCACACCGTTCCTGCCGAAAATAGCCATAAGGCTATCCTTCGTTCCCATACGCTGTACCTCCCTTTTCCTCACCTATTGCACTTTGCTCTAACGGGTTATATGAATTGATTCACCAAACACATTCAGTATATTGCTTTGCGCCTTGGGTGTCAACAGCTTTTACATGCCTTGTTTTTCAATTTTTAAAAAATCATCGGACGCAAAACGCCTTGAATACATATCGTAGGTAGATTAGAATAATGTGCATAAAATACGTGCAGTGAGAGGATAGAGGAATGATACGTTGCATGAGCTGAGCGCAATAACGGCGGTCGTCGACACAGTGGACGATTATCTGAAAGCGAGCTATAAAGAGAAGACAAAACCTGTCCCGAATGTGACGCGCGTAGTGTTACAAATCGGGCGCAAGTCGTCGTACCTTGCTGAATACATCTACGAGATATGGCCTGTCGCGGTAAATGGTACCTCCCTCGAGTGCGCGGCGCTTGAGACGGAGCAGGTCGAGGGAGGGGATTTTCTCATTAAGGAAATCGAGATAGAAGAATAGCACTATGCTCATAATAAACACAGAAACAAGAAAAAAATATGCTTCTATCCATCCATTGTATACTCCGTTTCGATTGCCCTCACTCCGGGATCTATGCGCAGTCGCTAGGCAAAGATGACGCTACTGGCAGTCGCTCCGTTATCATATTCATGAGATTGTCCGTACACGGAAGCTTATCGACAAACTTGCCGTCACCAACTGGGATAAGCGCGGGGGACTGTGGCCTGAACACACCTCCGAATATATTGCCAATAGACGCATGCCTATAAAGAGGCAGTTCACCATCCATCTCCTGTGAGATATCTTCCGTATCCTCCCAAGGAAAATCAACTTCGAACACCCCCGCAATCTGCGCGGCCACCTCCCAATTGTAGTACGCGACATCCTCGTCTGCTGCATCCTGCACGAGCATAAGCCTGCGCTCCGTATTCGTGTACGTACCATCGATTCCGGAGAATCCTGTCCCGGGGATAACGACGTCAGCCTTTTCCGCCGTCTCCGTCAGATGGGTGTCGCAAACCATCACGAATTGAGCTGACTTTAAGAGTTCCCTCGCTGCCTTTGCCTCGGGCGCCGAAGCTCCCGCCGCCGCACCTAGCGGATCCTCTCCAAATATGAGCAGTGCTTTCACTCCCGACATATCCTCAGCAGTGGCCGTCACACCCTGATCAGCGAGTCCCTGACTGTTGTTCTTAGGGCGTAGCATCACGATGCCGTCACGGGGGCTGCCAATGTGACCGGAAAGTACAGCTATATCCGCAATCAGCGTCGCCGCATCCGGAGTCAAAGTGTTCTGCTGAAATACGATCATGGCCTTCTTTGCGCCCTTGTAGCTATCAGCTATACCCCTGGCCTTCGCGGAAACCTTCACACCTTCCAGTGAGCGTTTAAGGTCGGCAACACCGGTCGCTTCGTGTGCGTCAGACGATAGGATAGCGGCCGCGATCTCCTTCAGAAATTTCAGGTTGTTAGTCACCCTCACGATCTCATACGCGTAAGGCGCATGGATGGACATTCCCTTAGGGATGACGTACACCACCTTTGCTCCCGCTTCGCTAGCCCGCTTGAGTTTGAGGCTCATGACCGGGTTAAGCTCAGGGTCAAAGCCGACCGCAAGCACGTATTCCGCCCCTATCACCTCGTCCATGGTGTTCGGCGATGAACCTTCCCCGAATACTCGCTCCATACCGTTCTTTCGGTTATTGAAGGAAAAAGCACGCGCTCCCATTTCATCGGCGAGCTGCCGTATCGCGTATATCTCCTCATTTGTGTAACGATCGGATATGGCTATGGCCACAGCGTCCCTTCCGTATCTGGCCCCAAGCGACTGCGCTTTTTTCGCCGTCATGACGAAAGCATCGTAGTAATCCGCCTGCGAGAGTTGCCTACCGTTGGCCGAACGGATAAGCGGCTCAGTCAATTTACCCTCGAGCTCGGAACAGTCAAACCCGAATTTGCCCTTGCCACACAGCAGACCGCCACCCACCGCGTTTTCCTTGTCCGGACCCGCCTTGACGAGCAGATCGCCATAGGTCTCGAGAGTGATGGGACAACCGATCGAGCAGTATGGGCATGTCGTATCGGTACTGACCGTATCAAGCGGGACGGACTTTGGCAGAGTGAGCCTTTCCTGTAGGGCGCCGGTCGGACATACGCTGACGCACTGGCCGCACGAAGTACATCCCGACTCGGCGAGAGGGCTTTCCAGGGTAGGCTTTACCACCGTATCGAAACCGCGACTTACGAGACCGAGGGCGCCTACGCCCATGACCTCGTCACAGACCCTTACGCACAGTCCACATAGTATACATTTGTTGCTGTCGCGTATTATGAACGGATGACCATCATCATATTTCTCGGGATCCACAGGAGCCCCGTCCTCCGTCATGAGCGAGTAGCCTCCCTTCAGACGCGACGGAGCGACGTCGTATCTGTTCGCATAATCGACGAGCTTGCATTCAAAGAAATCGTGGCATCCGCAACCGAGGCAACGCTCCGCATCTTCTGAAGCTTGTTCCGGAGTATAGCCAAAGACCACCTCTGTGAAATTATCCTTCCGCTCCTCGGGAGTGAGCTGTCCCATCTCTGGACGGCATTGGCGCTCACGGTCTTCAAATGTACGTTCGCTCACGTCATCCCTCTCCACGATATAAGAAGGCTCGTACTTGATCTCCTCTCCGCCGAGATATGCGTCTATGACTTCAGCCGCGTGGTTCGCGTCTGCGATGGCCTCGACAGCTATGGAGATTTGGTCATTGCCACAGTCACCTCCCGCGAACACACCGGGTATGCTCGTCATGTAGGTATCGGGATCGTAGACTATGCCCTTGCGCTTCGTCAAGTCAAGATCACCGAATCCATCCGGATCGACAGCCTGACCTATGGCCAGTATCACGTTATCGACGTCTATGGTCTCCGTTTTGCCCTTGACAGGCACGGGCCTACGACGCCCGGACTCGTCGGGCTCCCCTAGCTCCATTATCTGAAGTTTTATCTTCTTGACATGGCCGTCCCTGCCTTTGATGATCTCTATCGGATTCGTAAGGTTCTTGAAGATGACACCCTCCTCCTCCGCTTCCTCTATCTCCACGAGATCGGCTGGCATCTCCGCTTTCGTGCGCCGATATATATTGTATACATTCTCAGCTCCTAGCCTGACTGCGGTGCGGCAGGCATCCATGGCCGTATTGCCTCCGCCGACGATGGCTACGCTCCGGCCGAGACCCAAGTCCTCACCGCGAACGACACGCCTCAAGATATCTATGCCTCCTATGACGCCATCTGCGTCCTCGCCGGGGGCGCCCGTACCTGTACTTATCCATGCGCCTATTCCCACCGCGACTGCGTCGAAGTCGCTCCTGATGGTATCGAAATCAAGATCCTGCCCTACACGTGTCCCGGTCACTATCTCCACACCCATAGACTCGATTATCGAGACTTCCTCGTCGATGACCGCTCCTGGTAGCCTGTATTCCGGAATGCCGTAACGCAGCATACCGCCAGCCTTAGGCATTGCCTCGAATATGGTGACCGAATGGCCCTTCATGCGCAAGAAATATGCTAGCGAGAGCCCAAATGGCCCCGCACCGATGACGGCAACGGTCTTGCCTGTCTCGGGCTCTATGTCGGGGACGAACGGATCGCCGTCCGAATAGTTCATGTCGGCCGCAAAGCGTTTTATCCAAGCTATAGATATGGGTTCGTCAATGAGCCCGCGACGACACTTATCCTCACATGGATGAGGGCACACGCGCCCTATAGAGCCAGGTAAGGGAATACGTTCCCTGATGAGTTCGATCGCTTCGTCGAATCTACCGTTCGCGACGAGCCCGACGTAACCCTGGCAATCCGTATGCGCAGGGCATCCAGTATAGCACGGAGGTCTACAGTCGCCAACATGGTTTGAGAGTAGCAACTCGAGGTTCGTCTTGCGCGACTCTATGACACGCTCCGTCCTCGTACTGACTACCATATTCGGCTGTACTGCCGTGGCACATGCTTTCACGAGCTTGGGATTGCCCTCAACCTCTACCACGCATAGCCCGCAGGCCCCGTATATCTCCGTACGCTCGTCGTAACAGAGGGTTGGTATGTCTATGCCGCCCGCACGCGCCGCTTCAAGTATGGTCTGTCCCGATAGCGCTATGAGCTCTACATCGTCTATATTGATCCTGAATTTGTCCATTGTACACACCTCCCGCCTCATCAATCCCTGAGTATCGCGCTGAAATTGCACGCTTCTTCGCAGCGTCCGCAACGAATACACTTCTCTTGGTCTATCTCATGCCGCCGCTTGCGTTCACCGGTGATCGCGGCCACAGGGCACTTGCGTGAGCAGAGAGTGCAGCCCGTACACTTGTCCGTAATAGTGAACGTGATGAGAGCCTTGCAGTAGTGAGCCGTACATTTCTTTCTATATATATGATCTTCATATTCATTTCTGAAATACCTGATCGTCGTAAGTACAGGATTCGGAGCTGTCTGCCCGAGGCCACACATGGAGCCGTCCTTTATCTTGACGGCGAGCTCCTCGAGGAGTTCGATATCACCATCCTCGCCTTTACCCTGCGTGATGCGTTCGAGGATCTCCAGCATACGCTTAGTACCTACCCGGCAGTAGTTACACTTGCCGCAACTTTCCTTGCGTGTAAAATCAAGGAAGTATCTAGCCATGTCCACCATGCACGTATCTTCGTCCATGACTATCATGCCGCCTGAACCTACGATGGCTCCGGTCTTTGTGATATTCTCGTAGTCCACGGGGGTATCCGAAAGTGACTCCGGGATACAACCGCCGGAGGGGCCTCCCATCTGGACGGCCTTGAAAGCTTTGTCATTCTTGATGCCGTCGCCTATGCCGAAGATGACGTCTTTCAGAGGGAGGCCCATGGGCACCTCGACGAGTCCACCCTTCTTGATCTTGCCCGCGAGCGCGAACACCTTCGTGCCCTTGGACTTCTCGGTGCCAAGCGCGGCGAACGCCGCGCCTCCGGCGGCGATGATCCATGGCACATTGGCGAAGGTCTCAACGTTGTTGATATTTGTCGGCTTCTGCCAGAACCCTTTCTCCGCCGGGAACGGAGGCTTGAGCCTTGGCATGCCGCGCTCACCCTCAAGGGACGCGATGAGCGCCGTTTCTTCTCCACATACGAAAGCGCCGGCACCGGCCTTGATGCGTATATCGAAACCGAACCCGCTTCCGAGAATGTCCTTCCCCAGATATCCTTTATCCCTCGCCTGCGAGATGGCGATCTCTAGCCGAGCGACGGCTAGTGGATATTCCGCCCGGACATAGATGACACCCTCATAAGCTCCTATTGCATACCCACCGATAATCATACCCTCCAGTAGCGAGTGAGGATCGCCTTCAAGCACTGAACGGTCCATGAACGCGCCGGGATCGCCCTCGTCGGCATTGCATACCATGTATTTCTTGTCACCACGTCCTGCCTTCGCGGCGTTCCATTTGAACCATGTCGGAAATCCTGCGCCGCCCCTTCCACGAAGCCCTGAAATCTTGATTTCATCGATGACATCACCTGGCGACATGGACGAGAGAACCTTGGCAAGTCCCTCATATCCGCCGGCGGCGATATATTCGTCTATGCTTTCGGGATTGATGCGTCCCGCATTTCTCAAAACGATACGCTCCTGCCTAGCAAGGAACTCCTCATCACTCTCATTGATGAGCATATCCCGCGCCACTTTACCATCTCGCACATGTTCATCTACTATCTGAGTGACCTTGTCCGCGCTGACCTTGACGTATCGCGCCGAAAGATTTTCATCGTCGTCATATACATCCACTATCGGCTCTAGGTAGCAGTTACCGACGCAACCAGCCTTCTCAACCCTAACCCTTTCAAAACCACCAGCCTTCAGTTGACGCACCAGCTCATCTTCTGTTTTTTTCGCTCCGGACGCTATGCCGCAGGAACCCTGACCAACCACTATCTTCATAATTCAGATCACTCCTATCCTCTCGCCCGAATCGTCTCAAGCGCCTTGACGACGCTCTCCTTCGTGAGATTGCCGAACGTCTCCTCGCCATCCGGTCCCTTGACCATCATAACGGGCGCAAGGCTGCAGCAACCGAGGCATGCGACATTGTTCAAGGTGAACTTGTTGTCCTCAGTCGTCTCGCCGTCAACGATCCCCAGATGATCGGTGATCGCCTCCTCTATAAGCGCCGCGCCATTCACGTGGCATGCAGTACCCTGGCACAGCATGATGAGATACTCCCCTATAGGCTCGAGCCTGAACTGCGTATAAAACGTGGCTACGCCGTATATCTTGGCCGGGGGCACGCCCGTGCGCGACGAGATATAACCTATAGTTTCGAGTGAAAGATAACCGTAGATATCCTGGGCCTTTTGCAAGATGGAGATGAGACTCCCGGCAATGCCCGCATACCTCTCAAACACCGGCTCCAGATCCCCATAGTCGGGGCGCGGAGCGGCGGCGCCGCAATTGTCGCACATATTTACCTCCTGTCGCTCACCATACCGAAGGCAGCTCCTTCGATACGAAAATCATAACAAAGCATTGAGTTACGAGCAAGGAAAAAATTATTCCTAAGCAATACACATAATAGTTTGAAAATTGCCGCCTCACATCCCGGCCACAAACATGGTCAGGGCGAGACGCTCGCTGTATAGCCCCGACTTGATATCCCGATCAACTCGGTAGAGTCTGTGCAGTAACTGCGCGATCCTGTCCGCGCCGTACCGGTCGGCGAATGCCGCCGCTTTTTTCATTCTGAACCCACTCTTTATACTCAGCGCTTTCATTATCTCGTCCATAGACGCCCCCTTATCCCGCATCTCCCGGTAGCCCAGCATGATCTCAAACTGACCCGTCATCAGTGCGAGCAGGCCGAACGCGTTTCCTCCACGCGAAGTGATATTGCAGAGAAGCTCGAGCGATTCACCCTTCCTATCCGCACTCACCGCATCCAGCATGGCGAATACGTCTGTCTCAAGCGATGTACCCATGCAAGCCGCGACATCGGACATAGTGGCGACGGGCGGCACGGCTTCCGTAGTCTCCGTCCCATCTATATCTCGCCCTCCTCGCGCGTAAGCCGCGATCTTTTCTGCATCGGAACTCAGGCGAAAAAGGTCGCTACGTGGCTCCCTGTCGAGATAGCCCGATACCTTGATGATCTCGCTCACGACTTCGGGCGGCGCGACGGCGCCGGCCCTTTTGAACCTGCCTCTGATAAAAGCGGGAAGATCGCACCTGTCGAGGCGGGTAAATTCGTAGGCCTTGCCGTAGCCGTCTAAAGCCTTGTAGAGCACGGAGTTTTTGGGAAAAGAGGCCGATTTAATTATCAGGATAGTCGTTTCCGGTACGGACGAAATATAAGAAGCGAGCGGTTTTGTGTCTACAAAACCGAGCGACTTTTCGTCACCCGGCGATACTGAAACAAGCACGACCCTGCGCTCAGAAATCATCGGCAAGGTGTCGCACACCGCAACGATACTGCTGACCGCACCCGCGACATCCTTCGCGTCCCAATCCACACGAGTACAGTCTATCGCTTCCGCGCCCGAAGATATGTATTTATCCCGTATAATCCTCTCGTAGTGATCGACCAGATAGAGTTCTTCACCAAACAACAACAACGCGCGCGCGGAGAACAAAATCCCTCTCTCTATATCCGATTCAATAGTCTTGAAAGCGTGTTGCGCAGTCTTTCGCATAAGTGACCTTCCCGTCCCGGGCCGCAATCATGACAGCGCCCCCAAGATCGTTTCTGAATACCATTATACCACCGCTGTTCAACTTATCAAGAACCTCAGATGTAGGATGGCCGAATGTGTTCTTGCCGACCTGAATCACCGCGGCGTCCGGAGCGACTGCCGCTAGAAAATCATCCGACGTCGAATACTTACTACCGTGATGTCCGATCTTCAATATCTTGGAGCGAAGCGCCTGAATGTCTTCGGTGAGAAGCGCCCTCTCCGCGTCCTCACCCGAATCGCCCGTCATAAGGGCCGTAACGCCGTCATAGTCTATCTTCATGATAAGGCTGCTCGCGTTTTCGTCCCCCCTTCCCGCGTCCTCCTCCGCTGCCGATTGCAGATACTCGTCATTCGCCCTGCGTGGCGGGTAAAGCACATTCAGGCGTACGTCTTCCCCGAGAACCACCGCATCGCCCTGTACGATGTATCTCATACAGTCTTGGCCTACCCTGAGTACCGCAAGAATGTCATCCTCCCTCACAATATTCCCTTCATATATATAGACCTTGCCTACATCCATACGTTCGGACAGTTCGCACAGACCCCGCCAGTGATCCGTATGCAGATGCGTCGCAACGATACCGTCGAGACGTTTTACTCCATTTTTCAGCAAATATGGTAGTAAAACCTTTGCCCCAATATTGTAGTCCATGTTGCCGCCACCATCCACGAGATAGTTTCTGCCGTCCGGCGTCCTGACATGCAGGCAATCGCCCTGTCCAACGTCAACGAACACAAAGGAACTCCTATCCTGACGACATACAGGACTGGCGAGGGAGAGCATCGCCGCGAGCGCGACTCCCGCGCATGCGAACGCGATCCGCCTGAATCTACGCCTCGCGAAAAGTAGCACCCTTGTTTCTGACATCATGAAAAAAAGTATGCCATAGAAGATGAAAACAAATTGAATAGGAGGGCTGACCACCTCGAAGCTCCCATATGGTATCGCGTCCGCGGCGCGTGTGAACCATATGATCAATCCCGACATCGTGTCTTCACACCACGCACCTAAACGCAAGGCTACGTCTACCGCGCCTTCGAAAGTGCCGGGGCCACCCCAAGCAGGCATATATCCCGAAAAGATGACCGACGCGCCGAGCGAAGCGGCATGTAGTATGAGCATGCACACCCCTGCAGGGAGGGCCCATCCCGCAAGGGCTATCACCGGAGGGTTGAGTACAAGGCCAGACAGGGACACGCTATTAAACTCATAAGCTATGACCGGCATCATGCCACATTGTATCACCATGACGGGCAACATTATATTCACGACCTTTGACTTTATCTTATCAGCGATCCCATGGTTAATACGCATCTCGATATCCTTTCCCGACAGGGCCCTTCCCGTAAGTCTATCCCGGTAGCCCAGATATTTGCCCGCGAGCGGGACCGCGAATGCGAGAAGCAACACGGCGAGAAACGAGAGCCTGAATCCGACGCTTAGAAGATCCAGAGGGTTCGCGACCAGCATGACGAGCGCGGCGGCGCACGTCCCCGTGAGCAGGTCATACCTCATGCGAAGTATCTTCGACGCGAGGTGCAAGCCTATCATCGTGACGGCCCGCACTACGGATGGCGAAAATTCCGACAATGCTGCGTAACAGATGAGGGCGATAGCCACGGTGGCGTAGACGGGCAGGGTCCGTCTCCTGCCGAAGAAGATGTTCAGGAACGCGTAAACTATAGCCACATGGAGGCCGCTGACGCTGAGGATGTGCGCCACACCGTTCCGGCGAAACATATCGTAGCTTTCCTCGTTCATCTCCGATGAGCCACCGAACATCATCCCTGCAAAAAGTTCGTATTCTTCCCGAGGCATCAAAGGGCGAACAACGGAAAGAAATGAATATCTGAGCCTGCACAGAGCAGAATACATATCCCATAGTGGCGATGCGAGTGAAGGGATGATGTCCACACCCCGGATATCACTCCTCACGATAACGCGTACTCCCTGAGTCTTCAGATACAGAGAGTAGTCGAACGTACCGGGATTGCGCCTGCCGGACGGAATTTCCACGATGCCGCTGAACTCTATCTTCCTACCGATGAAGTATTCCGGCACGAAACCCTCGCCACTAACATTCACCAGCACGTTCCTGTTTCCCATCCTCACGGTCAGGCTGCGATAGCCGGTGTCCTTTTCGCGGATTTTCAGAACGCGTCCACTCTGCACGGGCATAGCGCCTGCCGCTTCGCCATCATCCATCGCACCTTCTACGTTGTTGTAGCGTGACACCGCGTATCTCTCTAGAGGGTCCTCGCGAGCGAGTTCATGAGAGCAGTAGACTCCGCCCGCAAGCATGCAGCATATGAGGACAAATATGAATGTACGAGCGCGGAAAACGCATATGGCTAACGCGACAGCGCAGACTAGCCCTGCGATAAGGAATGCCCACGTACCTATGTGAAATATATACGCGCCTCCGATGCCGAACGCATAAGCAAAAGATATGGCGCAAAGAGGCCGTCTGAGCGGCATGGCTCCGCCTTCCACGCGGAACAGCTCGTGACAACCACATCCCTAAGATATTATTATATATTTTACAGGAATTGTCAAGCGCAAAACCCGGTAAGCGCTAAACTATTCGCCGGACAGCGTACCGTATCTCATCCGTAGCCGCCGTTCCATTTCAAGGCGAAGTAGTAGTTCAGCAGATAGCGACCGAGCAGTATATCATCGTCAGACGATACGGCGCCGCCATAATACGGATTGCCCGAAGACGACGATGACGTATAGGCTCCGACGATATGCGTGGCGACCGGCTCCGAAATCGCCGCACCCGAAACCGGCGGCACAGAATCGGGTGGTGTCGGCGGCGTTGGCTCGGGCGGAGTCGGCGTAGGTGTCGGCTTAGGCTCAGGCGTCGGTTCGGGGTCGGGCTTGGGCTTGGGCTTGTCTTTATCCTTGCCTTTGTCTTTCTCCTTCTCCTTATCGTCGTCATCCGATCCATCCGGATCGAAATCCTTATCCAACTTTTTGTCGGGATCTATCGGGTACTTGCCGGGCTTGATATTGTGCAGGTTGCAGTAATATTTCGGCTTACTGCCGGATACAGAACTGCCGCCGTTCAATGTATTGAAAGACTCCTTTTCGGTGTGCGGACACCATGGCGTGGCGAGATATCCGCTGTCCTCGCATATCGTAGCCGTAGTCCTTCCCGTGGTAACCTTATTTGGCTTGGTCCCTTTGATAAAGTAATCCGACATACCGCTGACGCTACCTTTAATCACGTTGTCGGGCATTTTGGGGTATTCCCCCACCTTTCGACCATCCATCACCCGCGTCATGATCCGGCTCCACATGCGCGCGGCAGATGATGATCCTTCCGAGAGCTCAATATGAACGTCGTTGCCGATCCAAACCGCCATGGAGAACTTGGGTGTATTGCCCACAAACCAAGCATCGTAGTTGTCTGAGGTCGTACCGGTCTTGCCCGCAACCGGCACGCCGGATACGGAGGCCGCGCCCGCGATGCCACGTGATACCGTCGTACGCAAAATATCATTCATAATGAAAGCCGTGCCTTCATCCATCGCTTTAGTTTTTTCCGTGGAACCGTCGAG
>JAISLZ010000110.1 GCA_031277015.1 Eubacteriales Family XIII. Incertae Sedis bacterium
ATAGCTTTCGCCTACCTGCTACATGGCAGGGGAAAGCAGCTCAGCGAAACCGCGGAAAAAAGGTTGCGCGCGATAAGGGAGTTCACCGAATTTGGCTCCGGCTTTCGCATAGCTATGCGCGACCTTGAGATAAGGGGAGCCGGCAACCTGCTCGGGCCTGAGCAACATGGCCACATGGCCGCCGTGGGTTATGAGCTGTATTGCCGCATGGTCGACGAGGCGGTGAGGGCGCTCACGGGTGGAGTGGATGCTTCCGGGGCGAAGGACGTCGACTCCTACACTTCCGAACCTAAGATAGACGTCACGATAGACGCTTTTATCCCGGAAAGCTATATCGAGGATGAAGCGGACAGGATAGACATATATAGCAGGATAGCGTTCATCGCAGAAGATCGGGACGCCTGTGATCTGATGGACGAACTCGGCGACAGGTACGGTCCTGTTCCTGCGCCCGTGAGAGCTCTTGTGAGCGTATCCATTGCGAGGATTCTCGCCGGCAAGCAGGGTGTACGCGCTGTGCATGCCCAAAGCGAAGCCGAACTCGACGCCGCCATTGAAAAGCTCCGACGCAATATGATAGAATAATTCGATGTTTGAATGTGTAGCCGGATTATGGCGGAAAGAAAGATTATGATTGTAAGAAAAAAATCTGTATTCATCTCCATATGTTTCACATTGGCGATGATTATGGTCGTATTGGGTGTCATGCTTGCGTTCGCGGCCTGCGACGACGAGAACGCCGGAGGTACAGGTAGATCGGGAGGCTCCGGTGACGGTAACGAAGTGCTCGCGGTAGTGGAGGGACAGGATATCACGCGCAAGCAGGTGGACGATCTTTGCGCGTTCATGGCGATGAACTGGGGTATGACCATGGACGATATGGATGAATCTAACAGGACGATGTTGTTCAACCAGATGCTCATATACACAGCTGACAACGTCCTCATAAAGAACTACATGGATGAATCAGACGAGGGTGCGGCGGAAGGCGCGAAGTCCACGGTCGACCAGCAGATGGTAATGTACAAGTCGCAGGGCGCGGATATCGACCAGCAGTTGTCCGCGGCGGGCATTACGGACGATACTGTCAAATCATATATAGAGACCCAATATTACCAGGAGCTTTTCTATGAGAAGGTCAAGACGGACGATCCGGTTACGGACGATGAGGCGAAGGCTTACTACGACGAGCACAAGAATGAGTTCATCACGCCCGCGTCCATAGGGCTCAGCCACATTCTCGTAGGCGATAAGGAGCACAAGGATGCTGATCGCACGTCCATCGAAGCCATCATGAAGCGTGTGGAAAACGGCGAGGATTTTGCTGAGCTTGCGAAACGGTACAGCTCGGACACGGGAAGCGCAGTCAGTGGCGGAGCCTTGGGCGTTGTGCCAAAAGGTATGATGGTGGCGCCATTCGAGGAAGCCGGATTCAAGCTCAAGAAGGGCGAAATATCGGGTATTGTGGAGTCTGATTTCGGCTTTCATATCATCAAGGCGGATACCGACCTCATCCCCGAACAGCAAAAGCCATTCGATTCTGTGAGGGAGCAGATTGACGGCATCATCGCGCAGGATCATTTTTACGAAGCGATAAAAAAGCTCAAGGAAGAACATCCCGTAAAATACAACGTTGAGGTGGATTCCGAAACGGGCGAGCCGTCTACTTCGTTACCTCAGAATACGGAAACGGATTCCGGTGACGCGGCCAAATGACGGTATGGGTGGCTGGCGAGACAATCTCATAGATATAGAACCTTATGCGCCGGGTGAGCAGATACGCGTACCCGGCCTGATCAAACTGAACACGAACGAGAACCCGTTCCCTCCATCTCCCGCCGCAGCTTCCGCCGCAGGTAGTTTTGACGCGAAGTCTCTCATGAGATATCCGGATCCGGACGCCGGGGAGCTTGTTGGTATTCTCGCGGCAAAGGCAGGCGTCTCCGAGGATATGGTGGTAGCGGGCAACGGTTCCGACGAGATTCTCGCGTTCGCGTTCCGCGCTTTCTTCAATTCAAGCAGACCGGTGTTATTTCCCGACGTTACGTATTCATTCTATCCCGTGTGGTGCAGGCTGTTTGGCATATCCTACGAAGAAATACCATTGCGGGATGACTTTCATATGTATGCTGCTGACTACGAGAGAGAGAATGGCGGCGTAGTCATCGCCAATCCGAACGCGCCTACAGGCATAGCTGAGGGGCTGGGGTTTTTCAGGAACTTGCTTGATGCCAATCCGGACAGCATAGTGATAGTGGACGAGGCATATGTGGATTTCGGAGCGGATTCGGCGCTCACTCTCATAGGGGAATACGATAATCTTTTCGTGGCGAGGACATTTTCGAAGTCCCGCTCACTCGCGGGACTCAGACTCGGGTTTGGCTACGGTCATGCGGACCTCGTCGTGTCGGTTAATGCTGTCAAAAATTCCTTCAATTCCTATGCTGTAGACAGTTTCGCTATGGCCGTGGGTGCGGAGGCCGCGCGTGACGACAGGTATTACAGGGAGCGTACGGCTGAGCTCGTGCGCGTCAGGGATAGTTTTACGGAGTCAATGCGCGGGCTGGGTTTCATAGTGTATGACAGTAGCGCGAATTTCGTGTTCGTTTCCCATCCAGGTGTGGACGCAGGCGATATGTACGGATGGCTGAAAGGGCGTGATATACTCGTGCGTTGGTTTGACAAGCCCCGTATCAGGGACCATCTTCGCATAACGATAGGGCTTGCGGAGGAGATGGACGCGCTGTTCACTGCGATAAGCACTTATATGAAAGAGAAAAATATACGTTAAGAAGTCCATACAATGCGGGTTTGCGCAGGAGGTAATAGTAAATATGCTTTTTGAAGAAATAACTGCATTGACGCCGGACGGTGGCGTGATGGAGAGCGCTTTTGTCGGAGTGAGAGACGGGACGATAGCTTATGTGGGGGACCGGCGTCCCGAAGGCGAATGGGGCAGGGTGTATGATGGCGGCAAGAGGTTGCTCATGCCGGGGTTCTACAACGCGCACGCGCATTCACCCATGACCCTGATGCGTGGCTACGGCGAGAACCTGGCGCTACGCGACTGGCTTTTCACGCGCATCTTCCCCTTTGAGGCGAACATATACGCAGAGGCCGTCTATCACGCGACGTTGCTCGCCATGGCCGAGTCGTTCCGCTATGGTATCGTATCGACCTCCGACGCGTATTTCTTTACGGAGGATATGGTAAGGGCCGTTCTTGAGAGCGGCGCGAAGGCGAATATCGCCAGGTCGCTGGCCGGTGTTGACGAGGACGAGGATATGTACAGAATGGACTCCTTCGCTGAGGCGAAACGCGCGTTCGACGAGTACGACGGGGCGGAAGACGGTCGCGTCAGGATAGATATGTCCTTACATATGGAGGAGACCTCCACGGAAAGGCTTGCCCGCCAACTCGCCGAATATTCCGCGAAGATAGGCGCGCGCATGCAGGTACATATGTCCGAGACCATATCTGAGCACGAAGGCTGCAAGGAGCGGCGCGGTGGGCGTACTCCTGTCGCCTATTTCGCAGACATTGGACTCTTTGACTCGCCCACGACCGCAGCGCACTGCGTATGGGTTGAAGCGGAAGATATGGAAATAATGAGAGATAAGGGCGTCACCGTCGCCTCATGCCCCATCAGCAATCTAAAGCTCGCAAGCGGCGTCGCGGACGTGCCCGCTCTCATCGACGTGGGTGTGGACGTCGCCATCGGTACGGATAGCGTGGCTAGCAACAACAGCCTGAACATCATAGAGGAGATGAAATTCTTCGCCCTACTGAACAAGGAGAGGCGCGACGACCCGACGCTCATCACTCCGAGGCAATCGGTATACGCTGCCACCAGGGCTGGGGCGCTCAGCCAGGGGAGGGTCGACTGCGGTTTCATAAAGGAGGGATTCAGGGCGGATCTCGTCGTACTTGACCTTTCTTCTCCTGGAATGCATCCGATCTTTGACATATACAGCAATGTGGTCTATTCTGCATCGGGTAGCGATGTCACCCTCACTATGGTAGACGGCAAGGTCGTATATGAAGATGGCGAATATACTACGATAGACGTAGAGCGCGCCATAGCTGAGACCGGGAAAGCTTGCGCGGACATAGCGCGGCGTACAAGCTGACCGTAGACATGACGAAGCAGACATTCCTCTACGGCGCGGCTATACTCACAGTCTCGGGCATCCTCTCCAAGATACTCGGAGCTATATTTCGCATACCGCTCGCCAACCTCATCGGAGCCGAGGGCATGGCTTATTACAATGGAGCCTATCCGACATACGTCCTTCTTCTCACGGTCTCCATCGCGGGTATACCCGTAGCCATCTCGCGCATGGTATCGGAGAAGATCGCGTTCGGTGACCACGCTGGAGCGCATAGGGTGTTTAAGGTCAGCCTCGCGGTCATGGCTGTGATAGGTGCGGCCCTGTTCGCGTTTCTGTATTTAGGCGCCCCGGCCATCACCGGATCCGTAAGCGGTCTGGAGGGCGCAGTTCACGCCATGCGAGCCCTCGCGCCGGCCCTGCTGTTTATATCCCTGCTGTCCGTCTTTCGAGGGTACTATCAGGGGACTCAGGACATGAGGCCGTCAGCTGTAATGCAGGTCGTCGAGCAGCTCTTTCGCGTCGTATTAGGTCTCTCCCTCGCATTCGCACTGGTGGGCATGGGCAAGGAATTTGCGGCGGCGGGCGCGACCTTTGGCGCCACCGCGGGTGCGGCCGCCGCGCTTGCGGCGGGCGTAGCCATCTATGTCAGGATGATGAAACGTTCGAGCTATCCGGACAAGATAAAAGACAGTAGACTGGCAAATGAGGCTACAGGGGAACCCCCTCAGTCCACAGGAAGCATCCTATTCACTCTCGCGTATATCGCGATACCCATAACGATAGGCGCTACGATCATGCCGATAATGCAGAACATAGACCTTCACGTAGTACCTGCCCGTCTCTCCTATTTGGGAATGGACCCCGAGCAAGTACGCAGCCTCTACGGGCAGCTAACGGGCATGGCCGGACCTCTCATCAACCTGCCACAGGTGGTCACTCAGGGTATAGCAGTAAGCCTAGTCCCGACCATCGTAACGGCCTTCAAGACGGGAGACATCGATTTCTTGCATAAAAACGTGGCATTGAGTCTCAAAACGACCATGATAGTTGCGTTGCCGTGTACGGTGGGGCTCGCCGTACTTGCTGAACCGGTCATGAAACTGCTTTATTTCAGGCGTATGGACGAGGCAATTTCGGCGGCGCCCAGCCTATTCATACTCGCGTTCGGCGTCGTGTTCCTCGCTTCCGTGCAAACGCTCACTGGAGCGCTTCAGGGCGTTGAACGTCAGTTCATTCCCGTCAGGAATCTGTTCATTGGAGCGGTATGTAAAGCGGTGCTTACATATGCCCTGACCGGCATTCCATCCATAAATATCAAGGGCGCGGCCATAGGTACAGTGTGCGCGTACGCGGTCGCGGCCGTCCTTAACTTCTCGGCCGTACGCAGATACACGAACGCGCGCGTGGATGTGCGCTCGGTCTTCGCAAAGCCGCTGCTATGCTCACTAGTGATGGGTGGCGTGGCCTTTTTCGTGTATACGCTTCTATCGCGGATCACAGGCAACGGTATATCTTCCATGGGTGGGGTTGCCACGGGTTGCGTCGTGTACTTTATCATGATTTTTGCCACCAGGACCGTGACGGAAAACGAATTAGCCTTGTTCCCCAAGGGCGACGCGCTTGTGAAAATATATCAAAAAGCCTTGACAATAATGCGCGTAAATGCGAGAATATAAACGAAAATCAGCATTTTAACTTTAGTAACCAGGAGGTAGATCAGTGAACAAACAAGAACTAATCGCAACATTAGCCGAGCAGGCGGATTTCACGAAGAAGGATGCCGACAAGGCTGTAGGCGCGATTTTTGGAATTATTGAAAAGTCGCTCGTCAAAGGGGAAAAAGTGCAGATCATAGGATTTGGTACGTTTGAGACGCGCCAGCGCAAAGCCAGGAAAGGGCGCAATCCTCGCAAGCCTGAGCAGCTCATAGACATCAAGGCTTCCAAGGCTCCTGTTTTTAAAGCCGGCAAGAGCCTCAAGGATGCTGTCAACAAGAAAAAGTAGCTACCCTCCGTCATTCCCATACATTTTAGGATATGCTTGAGCAACTCGGGGCGGCGGGAGCCGCTCCGGTTTTTATCTTGTTGTAGGTAGCCTATGAGACTGGACAAATACCTGAAAGTATCACGCATCATCAAACGCCGTACCATAGCCAAGGACGCATGCGACCGTCAGCGCGTCCTGGTAAACGGGCGTGCCGCCAAGGCCGGGGCGGAGGTGTCGGTCGGGGACGAGATAACCGTGCGCTTCGGCGCGTCCGAGCTACACGTCCGGGTCACAGGCCTTGCCGGGCATACGCGCAAGGAAGACGCGGATTCGATGTACGAAGTCCTTGCCACAGCCCCGCGTCATGATATACAATAGATAAGTAATCAGGAAACGCTAGTAGGACAGATCAGCGTTTCTCTAGTGTCGGTAGAGTAGATGCCGCGCGTCAAGTGCCACGGGATGGAATGTTGCCTGTGGACGAAGGCTGCAGAAGCGGTCGCGGTGCGGTATCGCGTTCGCTACGCGCTGCGCGACGAAAGACCTTTTTCCGAAACGCAGGGTGCAGGTGAACCTGTTCCGTATGTTTCGGAAGGAGGTTTTGTTATGTCCGGTTTCTTTTCTGCTAAAGGTGTGTTCAAGACGCGCAACCTTGCGATCATGGCGGTTCTTCTCGCGATCCGCGTGGTGCTGGGCCTACCGTTTCTGACCATCTACATAGGCCCGAACTTCAAATTGCTCACTTTTGCCTATGTGCCCGACGCGCTCACGGCCATGTTCTTCGGACCCATCGCGGGGTTCGTGTTCGGCCTCGCGGGCGACACGCTCGGTTTTTTCGCGACTTCCGGCGGAGGCATGTACTTCCCCGTGTTCGCCCTGAGTGAGATGATGACGTGCTTCATATTCGCGTGCTTCTTTTATAGGCGTCGCGTGACGTTGCCTCGCGCTATAGCCGCGTGGATACTGAACCTCGGCGTAGTTCTCCTCGGTATGAACTCGTTGTGGCTCATCGTCATGTATGGTATGGATGTAGGCACGACATTCACGTTCGCGCGCGTCGTGAGCAATATCGTGCAGTCGCCCGTACATATCTTCATCCTTTGGTTCCTGCTTTCCCGTGCAGCGAAGATAGAGCATCGCCTGCTCGGAAATTGACGTGGAAGCCGGTGCACCGCGTACGAAAATCGGCCTTCTAACGTCGGAAACCGATCCGCCGAGCGCGCTGGGGAAATGATATAATGGATCATCGTATGTTGCCGTTCCCGGCATGCGTACACGGCAATGGTGCGCGTAGCTCGGAGCCGCATATAATGGAGATAGCCATAGAGGTGTAAGAAATGAGGCCAAACATGTCAGACTGCATTTTTTGTAGGATTGTCAATGGAGAGATACCGTCCGAGACGGTCTATGAGGATGAGGAGATCATCGCATTCAATGACATGCAACCGCAGGCTCCCGTCCATGTACTCGTGATACCCAGAAAACATATAGCATCGTTGGACGACATCACTGAGACGGACGAGGAGTTGTTAGGGCGCCTTATGTCAAAGGTGCACATCATCGCGGAGATGCTCGGCCTCGCGAACGGCTACCGTCTCGTTGCGAACACCGGGGAGGATGGTTTGCAGACCGTGCGACACCTGCACTTCCACCTGCTTGGCGGTCGCAAGATGAGTTGGCCCCCCGGCTGAGCGTTTTCAGAAATTTTTATTGTAATATTGCCGCAAGGGTTATATAATTAATGCGCTGTTCACGTATGTATATATTACCGCGCGTATGGCGTGTACGCTGTAGCAGGAATGACGCAAGAAGGAGGTGACGAAGTTGGCACAGGTCATAGTCAGAGAAAACGAGAGCCTGGAAAGCGCGTTGAAGCGGTTTAAACGTTCATGCGCCAGGGACGGCGTTATGTCCGAATTGCGCAAGAGGGAGCACTACGAGAAGCCGAGCGTGAAACGCAAGAAGAAGTCGGAAGCTGCCAGGAAAAAGGCTCGCAAGTATTAAGGAATATCGAACTGCACAATCTGCTTTGAGCCATCAAGGCAGATTTTATTAGAGGAGAAAATTTAGAATTTGGAAAATGATTTTGGTGAAGTCATCCGCATAAGCCTTGACGGCGAGCACGATACAGGGGAGCTGTTCGGCATCATGGATGCCAATCTCAAGGCTATAGAGACGCATTTTGGTGTGGAGGCGGTATTGCGTCGGGACGAGATAGTACTCAGTGGCGAGCGTGCGGACGAAGCGCGCGATATCATAAAGGATCTTTCCCGCATACTGGATCGGGGCGAATCCATCGACAGACAGAAGCTGGAATACGTCATGACCTTGCACGCGGAAGGCCTTAGCTACGCGGATTCGGATTTCAGTCGTGATATCCTGGCGTTCACTCATAGGGGTAAGCCCATCAAGGCCAAGACATGCGGACAGAAGGAGTACGTCGAAGCGATCAGGCGCCGGGATATAGTATTTGCTATAGGTCCTGCCGGCACGGGCAAAACCTATCTTGCTGTAGCGATGGCTGTCAACGCTTATAAAAACAAGGAAGCGGAGAAGATCATACTCGCTCGCCCGGCCGTGGAGGCAGGGGAGAGGCTCGGATTCCTTCCAGGCGACCTGCAGGAAAAGGTCGACCCGTACCTGCGCCCGCTCTACGACGCGCTATACGAGATCATGGGCCGTGACACGGCGTTGCGCCTTAAAGAGAACGAGACGATAGAGGTCGTCCCCCTCGCTTACATGCGAGGCAGGACACTCGACAATTCCTTTATCATCCTCGACGAAGCGCAGAACACCACGCGCGAGCAGATGAAGATGTTCCTCACTCGCATGGGTTTTGGTTCCAAGGTTGTCGTGACGGGTGACGTCACCCAGATAGATCTGCCGGAAGGCCGCGCGTCGGGGCTACTGCACGCGGAACGCGTGCTTTCCGGCATCGAGGAACTGGCGTTCTGTCGCCTGACTGGTCGCGATGTCGTGCGCCATTCCCTCGTGAAGAAGATAATAAGTGCGTATGAAAGTCATGAAAAGAGCGGTGCGTCAGGCAATGTCAGGGGGCGTAAGAAGCATTGAAAGCCGCGATCGAACTCTCATTTGACACGGATTCCCCCGAACTCCCTTCGGACGAGATACTCTCGTTGATGCGCAATGCGGCATGCGCCGCCTCGCGCATCAACGGTTTTGGTGACGTGGAGATCAGTCTCATGTTCGTCCCACCGGAGGGTATCCATGCGCTGAATCTGGAGTACAGAGGCGTGGACGATGTTACCGACGTACTGTCATTTCCGCAGTCGGATGGGCGTATTCCGGATGTGTCAAATGCGGGGCGTTCCAAGCGAAGTGCCTCCGGTAGCAGTTATCAGATCGCCCCCGTACTGCTCGGCGACATAGTCATATGCACGGAGCGGGTCCTTGAGCAGGCTGACGAGTATGGGCACAGCGCCGCGCGTGAGTTCGTATATCTTTTTGTACATGGTCTTCTCCACCTGCTCGGTTATGACCATGGCGCAGATGATGAGCGCGCGGCCATGCGCGGGATTGAGGAGCAGATCATGGGGGAGGTGGGCTTATGAATACGGGGTTTGTTGCCATCATCGGGCTACCGAACGTGGGTAAGTCTACGCTATTGAACGCCATTGTCGGCGAGAAGATAGCGATAACTGCGGACAAGCCGCAGACTACGCGCAATCGCATACGCGGCATATATACGGATGACGAGAGCCAGATCGTGTTCATAGATACGCCAGGCGTCACGAAGCCGAGGAACAAGCTCGGCGAGTACATGGCAGACGCGGCCTTCGGAACTTTGCCCGATGCTGACGCTATCCTGTTCCTCATCGACAGGGTGGGCGGAGAGGTGACGGGGAGCGAGAGGTTTATACTTCAAAAGATCAAAGACACAAAATCCCCCAAGGTACTCGTCATCAACAAGATCGATCTCATGGGGCCGGACGAGTTCAGGCATAATTACGAATCGTGGGAGGCTTTGGGCATCTTTGAGGATATCATAGGAACGGTCGCTACGGAGCGCCTGAATGTGGAGGATGTCATCCGCGCGCTCAAGAAACGTATGCCGGAAGGCCCACGTTATTTCCCTGAGGGAATGGTGACAGATCGCCCGGAGCGCTTCCTCGCGGCGGAGATGATCCGCGAGAAGACATTGCGATATCTGAACGATGAGGTGCCGCATGGAGTTGCGGTCGAGATCGAGAAGTACGACGAGGCGCCGGGCGTCACGCGCATCTCCGCGGTCATCTATACGGAGAAAAAGTCGCATAAGGGGATCATCATAGGCAAGGACGGGCGCAAGCTGAAGGGCATAGGCAAGAGCGCGCGCGAGGATATGGAGAGACTGCTCGGGACGAAGGTCTTTCTTGAACTTTGGGTGAAGGTCAAGGTGGGCTGGCGCGATAGCGATTTCATGCTTGGGTCTCTCGGGTACAGGGACTGAGATGACGATTGAGTGCGAAGGGATAGTGCTGAGGCAGACGAAGGCTCTGAAGGGCAGACGTATGATTCTACTGTTCACGGACCGTTTCGGTAAGGTAAGCGCTGGTACGAATATCTCGGAGCGGGGGAAGGGCAAGTCGGCGATAGCGGTCAGACCATTCACTCTAGGCCGTTACTCGCTTCGACGCGACAGGGGGTATACGAATATCATCTCGGCGGAATCAGTGAAGTCTTACTATTCGATAGGGGAGGACTACGAAAAATATGTGAACGCGTCGCTCGTCCTCGAGTTTGCGGGCAGGATGTTGCCGGAGGAGGCGCCGGCTCCGGAACTGTGGGCGGCGACGTTTGCATACCTGAAGATGATGGAGGATCGGGCCAGGGCTCACCGCACTCTCACGGTCGCATGGCTCGTGAAAGCCATAGATATAGCAGGCGTGTTGCCGGATGCGGGAAATTTTGAAAATGATAAGTTGTTTTCTGCCCTTGGATTTGATAAACTTGAAGCGTTAGCCTATTTGATGGGGCATCCCATGGAAAAGGTGGCGGCGCTTGGACTCGACGAGGATATGGCGAACGCGCTGATCAGGGCGCTTCTGCGTTTTGCGGAGCGGTATCTTGATATAGGGAACCTAAAGAGCGAGGCTTTGTTTATGGAGGTCTAATATGGATATCACACTTGAAAAGATTGAATTGGTAAAGGATAGGACGGGAGTCAGTTACAAGGATGCGAAGGAAGCGCTTGAAGCGTCGGATGGCAGTGTTGTGGATGCGATCATCGCAATAGAGGATGCGGCCAACCTCAGCGGAGCGGCTAAAATCATCGGCAAGTCCACAGACATACTGGATGTCATCAAAGACTATGTGCGCAAGGGCAACGTGACAAAGATAGTCATCTCAAAGGACGGTGAGGTATTCATCAATATGCCGGTCAACGCCACGATTGTCGGCACGCTCATCGCTCCGTGGGCCGCTATCATCGGCACTGTGGTCTGCTTTGGGCTGAAATACAAGATTGAGCTCATCCTGGACGACGGGTCGACGATCGACATCACGGAAAAAGCCACGGACAAATTCGAGGACGCGGTGGAAAAGGGCGGCCAGGTTGTGGACGCCGTCAAAGATAAAGGCGCGCAGGCCTATGGCAATGTGAGTGGTAAGGTGCAGGAGGTCGTCGGCAAGACCAAGCAGACCGTGAAGCAACTTGATCCCGAGGATTTCAAGGATACGGTTGACGAGATGTGGACCGCCGCGAAGCAGAGGGTAGAAAACGCTACCGGAGCCTCGGAGGAAGTAAAGGAAAAAGCGGAGGCATCCGAGGTCACGGGAGGCGCTCAGGAAGAAGAAAAGGTTGATAGCATTTCATAAATATGACACATAATACAATCACAATGGATAAACTCGTGGCGCTCTGCAAGAACCGGGGTTTCGTATATCCCGGTTCCGATATATACGGAGGGCTTGCTAATAGTTGGGACTATGGTCCTCTCGGAGTTGAGCTAAAAAACAATATCAAGAAGGCTTGGTGGCGCAAGTTCGTCCAGGAGTCTCCCTACAATGTCGGACTCGACTCAGCCATCCTCATGAACCGTGAGGTGTGGGTCGCGTCCGGTCACGCGGGCGGCTTCGCAGATCCGCTCATCGACTGCAAGTCATGCAAGTCGCGCTTTCGTGCGGATGAACTCATAGACGGCTACCTGGGCAAGCAGGGCGAAGGTGCGGGCTCCGCGGATGGCATGACGCAGGATGAGATGGAGGCTTTCATCGCGGACAAGGGCATAGGATGCCCGGCATGCGGGGGAGGCGACTTCACGGGCATCAGACAGTTCAACCTGATGTTCCGCACCCACTCCGGTGTGACGGAGGATTCTAAGAACGAGATATACCTGCGTCCCGAGACGGCGCAGGGCATCTTCGTGAACTTCCGCAACGTTCAGCGCACCTCGCGCCGTAAGATGCCGTTCGGCATCGCCCAGGTCGGCAAGTCGTTCCGCAATGAGATCACCCCCGGCAACTTCATCTTCCGCACGCGCGAGTTCGAGCAGATGGAGCTCGAGTTCTTCTGCGCGCCTGGAACCGATCTCGAGTGGTTCGGCTACTGGAAGGAATACTGTCGCGATTTCCTGCTCGCGCTCGGCATGAAGGAGGGAAACATACGCTTGCGCGACCACAAGAAGGAGGAGCTCGCGCACTACTCGAACGCCACCACCGACATAGAGTTCCTGTTCCCGTTCGGGTGGGGCGAGCTTTGGGGCGTCGCCGACCGCACGGACTTCGACCTGAAGCAGCACATGGAGCACTCGGGCAAGGATCTGTCCTATCAGGACCCAGAGACGAACGAGAAATACGTGCCCTACTGTATAGAGCCGTCGCTCGGCGCGGATCGCATTCTGCTCGCCTTCCTTGTGAACGCCTATGAAGAGGAAAGCCTCGCGTCGAACGATAAGAGCACAGACGAGAAGCGTACAGTACTGCGTCTACATCCGGCGCTAGCTCCGTACAAGGCGGCCGTTCTGCCGCTGACGAAGAAGCAGGCAGACCGTGCGCTGTCGCTGCACGCGGAGCTGTCGCGAAGCTTCATGATCGATTACGACGTGAGCGGCAACATAGGCAAGCGCTACCGCCGCGAGGACGAGATCGGCACGCCGTTCTGCGTCACCATAGACTTCGATACGGAGGAGGACGGTGCCGTCACTGTGCGCGATCGCGATACGATGGAGCAGATAAGGCTTCCCATCGGCGAGGTGAAGGATTACATCGAGGGTAAACTAACATTCTAGACGGATGGGTGTGAAATAAACAATCAGATAAGTTTTTGCCGAGGCAAATTAGAAGGAGAGAATTATGGGAAAGAAGTTTGTTTATCTGTTCAGCGAGGGTGACGCGTCGATGCGCAACCTGCTCGGGGGCAAAGGTGCCAACCTTGCGGAGATGACGGGGCTCGGCATGCCCGTGCCGCAGGGGTTCACGATCAGCACGGAAGCCTGTACACAGTACTATGAGGACGGCGAGAGGATCAACGACGATATCAGGGCGGAGATACTTGGATATATTGAAAAACTCGAGGGGATCATGGGCAAGAAGTTCGGTGATCCGAACAACCCGTTGCTCGTCTCGGTACGCTCAGGCGCGCGAGCGTCGATGCCGGGCATGATGGATACGATACTGAACCTTGGACTGAACGAGACGGTAGTCGTGAGCTTCGCGGAGAAGACGGGCAACCCGCGCTTCGCGTACGACAGCTACCGCCGTTTCATCCAGATGTATTCCGACGTCGTGATGGAGGTCGGCAAGAAGTTCTTCGAGGAACTGATAGACAAGATGAAGGAGGACCGCGGCGTCAGTCTCGATACGGAGCTCACTGCGGACGACCTCAAGGAGCTCGCCGGGCAGTTCAAGGCAGAATACAAGGAGAAAATAGGCGAGGACTTCCCGGAGAACCCCGTAGACCAGCTCTTCGGCGCGATCAAGGCCGTGTTCCGCTCATGGAACAACGACCGTGCCATATACTATCGCAGAATGAACGACATCCCCGCCTCGTGGGGCACGGCCGTCAACGTGCAGGCTATGGTATTCGGAAACATGGGCGACACCTCGGGGACGGGCGTGGCCTTCTCTCGTGACCCCGCTACGGGGGAAACGGGGCTCTACGGCGAGTTCCTCATGAACGCGCAGGGGGAGGACGTCGTAGCGGGCATAAGGACGCCCGAGCCCATCACTGCGCTGCAGGAGCAGAACCCCGAGGTCTACGGGCAGTTCGTGGACATCGTGCAGAAGCTAGAGGACCATTACCGCGATATGCAGGATATGGAGTTCACTATAGAAGAAGGCAAGCTCTATATGCTCCAGACGAGAAACGGCAAGCGCACGGCCGCGGCTGCCGTCAAGATAGCCTGCGACCTCGTGGACGAGGGCAAGATCACAGAGCAGCAGGCAGTGTCCATGATCGATCCTAAGCAGCTCGACGCCCTGCTCCACCCGCAGTTCGACTCTGATGCCTTGAAGAAGGCCACGCCGATAGGCCAGGGCCTCGGGGCGTCCCCCGGCGCCGCCGTCGGGCAGGTAGTGTTCACTGCCGAGGATGCGACGCGCTGGGCGAAGGATGACGGCAAGAAGGTCGTGCTCGTCAGGCTCGAGACCTCGCCAGAGGATATAGAGGGCATGAACTACGCCGAGGGTATTCTGACCGTACGCGGCGGCAGGACTTCGCACGCGGCCGTCGTCGCGCGCGGCATGGGCACGTGTTGCGTAGCCGGGCTCGGCGAGATCAAGATAGCTGATGACGAAAAGAGCTTCATTCTCGGCGGCAAGACTATAAGCGAGGGTGATTTTATCTCGCTAGACGGCACGACGGGCAACGTCTATGGGGAGGCCATCGGCATAGTCCCCGCGTCCATCAGCGGCTACTTCGATCGCATCATGGAATGGGCTGACAAGTACAGGACGCTGAAGGTGCGCACGAACGCCGACACGCCACACGACGCTCAGCAGGCGAAGAAGTTCGGCGCGGAGGGCATAGGGCTCTGCCGCACGGAGCACATGTTCTTCGAGGCCGACCGCATAGCGGCCATACGCGAGATGATAGTGGCTGAGACAGTGGAGCAGCGCAAGACGGCGCTCGCGAAGCTCCTGCCCATGCAGCGCGGCGATTTCGAGGGGCTATACGAGGCGATGGAGGGCCTGCCGATCACGATCCGCCTGCTCGACCCGCCGTTGCACGAGTTCCTGCCGACCGAGGAGGACGACATACAGGCGCTCGCGAAGGATATGGGTATCAATGTCGCGGACCTGAAGGCCAAGATCGCTTCCCTGCATGAGTTCAATCCGATGATGGGGCACAGGGGCTGCCGCCTCGACGTGACCTATCCGGAGATCGGCGAGATGCAGACGCGGGGTATCATTGAGGCCGCGCTGAACGTGCAGAAGAAGCACCCGGAATGGACCATTGTGCCGGAGATCATGGTGCCGCTCGTAGGCGAGCTGAAGGAACTCCAGTACGTGAAGGACATCATCACGTCCACGGCGGACCAGATCATCGCGGACAGCGGGACGGACATGAAGTACCTCGTAGGCACGATGATAGAGATACCGCGCGCGGCCATAACCGCGGACGAGATCGCAGAGGCCGCGGAGTTCTTCTCCTTCGGCACGAACGACCTGACGCAGATGACCTTCGGGTTCAGCCGTGACGACGCGGGCAGCTTTCTCGACTCGTACTACGAGAAGCAGATATACGAAAGCGACCCGTTTGCGCGCCTCGATAGGGATGGCGTCGGCAAGCTCGTAAGGACGGCTGTGGAGCTCGGCAAAAAGACGCGTCCCGACATCAAGCTCGGCATCTGCGGGGAGCACGGCGGCGATCCGTCGTCCGTAGAGTTCTGCCACGAGGTGGGCCTCGCCTACGTCTCGTGCTCGCCGTTCCGCGTGCCTATAGCGCGGCTCGCGGCGGCGCAGGCGGCTATCAAGGATCAAAAATAACAAGGAGGGTCATCGGAAATGGCAAAGATATTTTATGAAAGCGATACGGACATCGGACTACTGGACGGCAAGACCGTCGCGGTGATAGGCTACGGTAGCCAAGGCCACGCGCACGCGCTGAACCTGCACGAGAGCGGAGTGAGTGTGGTAGTGGGCCTCTACGATGGTAGCAAGTCCAGGGAGGACGCCGCGGGAGCGGGGCTTGCGGTCGCGTCCGTAGCGGACGCCGCCGCGCAGGCGGACATCATCATGATGCTCGTACCCGACGAGCTGCAGCCCGCCATCTATGAGGATGACGTGAAGCCTGGCCTGAAGGAAGGAAAGACGCTCATGTTCGCTCATGGGTATAACATTCACTTCAAGCAGATATTGCCGCCGCCTGACGTGGACGTGATAATGATCGCGCCCAAGGGCCCCGGCCATACGGTCAGGAGCGAGTACCTAGAGGGTAAGGGCGTCCCGTGCCTCATCGCCGTACACCAGGATCCGTCAGGCAAGGCTGAGGACATCGGCCTCGCTTACGCGGCGGGTATCGGCGGTGCGCGCGCGGGCGTGCTGAAAACCACCTTCCGCGAGGAAACGGAGACCGATCTCTTTGGCGAACAGGCCGTGCTGTGCGGCGGCGTGACGGCCCTCATGCAGGCGGGGTTCGAGACGCTCGTCGAGGCGGGCTACGAGCCGGAGAGCGCGTACTTCGAGTGCATACATGAGATGAAGCTGATCGTAGACCTGATATACCAGGGTGGCTTCGATCGCATGAGATATTCGATCTCCAATACGGCGGAGTACGGCGACTATGAGACCGGCCCGCGCATCATCACGGATGAAACCAAGAAGGAGATGAAGAAGATACTCGCCGAGATACAGGACGGCAGTTTTGCCAAGAGCTGGAATACGGAGAACAAGGTGGGGCGGCCGCACTTCCTCGCCGCCCGTAGGATCCATGCGGATCATCAGCTCATCGGAGTGGGTAAAGAACTGAGGAAGATGTATAGCTGGAACGACTGACTGGGACGGACGACATAATACAATGAAACTTAACGGAGCAAAGATAATAATGGAGTGCCTGCTCGAACAGGGAGTGGACACGGTATTCGGCTATCCCGGCGGGCAGATCATGCCGCTATACAACGCCCTGTACGACTACACGGAGGATGGTAGGATACGGCATATACTGACGTCACACGAACAGGGAGCGACGCACGCGGCGGACGGCTACGCGCGTTCGACCGGCGGCGTAGGGGTCTGCTTCGCCACGAGCGGGCCCGGCGCCACGAACACGGTCACGGGGATCGCTACGGCTCATATGGACAGCTCGCCGATGGTGGTGGTAACGGGGCAGGTCCCCATCAATTCCATCGGAAGGGATTCGTTCCAGGAGGTGGACATCGTCGGCATCACGCTGCCCATCACAAAACACAGCTACGCACTGCGCAGCATGGACGAGGTGGCGCCCGCCGTACGCGAGGCTTTCCGCATAGCTAAGAGCGACCGTCCGGGACCCGTGCTCATCGACGTGCCCAAGGACCTGCTCGTCGGCGAGACGGACTATGTGCCGGAGAAGCCCTTGCATCCCTATGTGCAGCCCAAGGCCGGCCGTGAAAAGATAGAGGAGGTCGCCTCGCTCATAAACAAGGCCAAGCGTCCTATCATCTACGCGGGCGGTGGTGTGAACATCGCGAACGCGTCCGCCGAACTGACGAAGGTCGCGAAGGCTTCCAACATCCCAGTAGGCACTACCCTCATGTGCCTGGGCTGCTTCGACAGGCGCGATGCGCTGTCCCTCGGCATGGTGGGCATGCACGGCGAGAGGCACTCGAACCTGGCCATGCATCACGCCGACCTCATCATCGCTATAGGCGCGAGGTTCTCTGACCGCGTGACCGGCGACACGAGCCGTTTCGCGAAGGAGGCCACGGTCGTGCATATAGACGTGGACGAATCGGAGATAGGCAAGAACGTGGGCGTGGACTACGAGGTGATCGGCGACGTCAGGGAAGTGCTGCGCTCGCTTGCCCCGCTTATCGAGAAAAAGGCCCGCAGCGCATGGCTGAAGGAGATCGACGGGTGGAAACGCGGTGCTGGGCATGATGCCGTCGGTATGTCCCCCGCGAATATAATAAGGACGATACATGAGGCTTTCGGCGACGACGCGATAGTGGCCACCGATGTAGGGCAGCACCAGATGTGGACGGCGCAGCATTGGCCATTCTCAAAGCCCCGCAAGCTCATAACGTCGGGCGGGCTGGGGACTATGGGTTTCGGAATGGGCGCGGCCATCGGAGCGCAGTTCGCCAACCCTAAAAAGCGGGTCATACATATATCCGGCGATGGCAGCTTCCGCATGAACTGCAACGAGCTGATGACCATATCGGCCCACGGGCTGCCCATCATCGTGTTCGTCATGAAGAACCATACGCTCGGCATGGTGCGCCAGTGGCAGACGCTGTTCTGGCAAAGGCGTCACTCCGCGACAGACCTGCCGGATGTGCTCGACTACGCGAAACTGGCGGATGCGGTCGGGCTGAAAGGCTACGAGACGGACAGCATAGGCGGCCTGAAAAAAGCGATAGACGAGGCGAAGGCGTCGGGCGGCGCGGCCGTCATCGCTGTTGAACTGGGCATCGACGACAGCGTGTGGCCGATAGTGCCGCCGGGCGACGCCATATACAACCAACGTATGGAGGAGTAGGGTGATGTTCGCGGTATTTGCGCGGGCGATAAACGGAGGAGCAGGGTGTGATACTTGCGATTTTCGGGATAATAGCTATAGGGGCGGCACTGCTGCTCATATATTATTCGAAGAACCCAGGGAAGGGGCCTTCCGGTGCGTCGCGCGCCAAACAGGTGCAGGCGACGGTTATGCCCGAAAAACATTACAAGAAGTCCGAGGATGGCAAAGTCGTCTATCTGTTTGACGACGACGATGGTGACGATGGCGGAGACTCTGATGAAACTTCATCGGGGCCGGATGACGGTGACGGGCCGGGCAGCGGCGACAGGGCGTAGCGATGGGCTTTATTAATTTTTTCCTCACTATTATATTTATAGCGGCGCCGATAATCGCCATCGTAATCATGGCGGTGATAGTTTCGCGGACAGTCAGAACACTGCGAGCCGATATAGCAGCTCAGTCGGAGGTACTGCGCACTATAGACGCAGGCATAGCCTCGCTCAGGGATGAGCAGCAGCGCATAGCGGCCGAGCAGCGCGATGACCTCGCTCGCTCTCTCTCGGGGCTTAGGGAGGAGCTTGCCCGTTCCTCGGCGGGTCTGCGCGAGGAGATGGGGCGCACCCTGACCGAACAGTCCATGCAGCAGGAGCAGAAGCTCGATAACATTCGCAAGTCGATGGAGGAGCGCATAGGCGCGATGCAGGAGGGCAACGAGAGGCAGCTTGGCCGCATGCGCGAGACCGTCGACGAAAAGCTACAGGAGACGCTGAACAGGCGCATCTCCGAGTCGTTCAGGACCGTGCAGGAGCAGCTAGGCAAGGTGTCCGAGGGACTCGGCGAGATGCAGACGCTCGCGGCCGATGTCGGCGGGCTGAAGAACGTCCTGTCCAACGTCAAGACGAAGGGCATACTAGGTGAGTACCAGCTCGCGGCGATACTCGAGGAAATTCTCTCCCCCGAACAGTACGAGAAGGACATAGCCACAAAGCAGGGTAGCGCGGACCGAGTGGAGTTCGCTATCAAGCTGCCCGGAGATTCGGACGCGGGCGGCGGCCGCGTCTATCTCCCGATAGACGCGAAGTTCCCATCCATACCCTACGAACAGCTCACGGCCGCCTATGAGCAGGGGGACGCCACCCTAATAGACGAGGCTCGCAAAGCGCTCGCCCGTAGCGCGAAGCAGAGCGCGCGCACCATCCACGAGAAGTACATAGGACCGCCGGACACGACGGACTTCGCGATCATGTTCCTTCCGACGGAGGGGCTCTACGCTGAAGTTGTGAACATGGGTCTCATAGAGGAATTGCAGCGCCTGTACAGGGTGAACATCGCGGGGCCGACCACTATGGCCGCGCTGCTGAACAGCTTGCAGATGGGGTTCAGGACGCTCGCTATACAGAAGCGTTCGTCGGAGGTCTGGAACGTGCTCGCCTCGGTCAAGGCCGAGTTCGGAAAATTCGAGTCCGTGCTGAACAGCGCGAGGAATCGCATGCGCCAGGCGGACGACGACCTGGAGAAACTCATCGGTACGCGCACGAACGCGATCAACCGCAAGCTGCGCAGCGTGTCCGCTCTCACTGAGCCGGAAGAACCCGCGGAGACGTTGCTACCTGATGGCGAAGCGCATGGCGCGGAGGTCTATGAGTAAGCTGTTCGCGATAGGGGACCTGCATCTTTCATTCACGTCAGAGAAACCCATGGGCATCTTCGGCCCCAAATGGGACGACCATTATATCAAAATCGAGCAGAATTGGCGCGCTACGGTATCTGATGAGGACACCGTGTTCATCCTCGGGGATATCAGCTGGGCGCTGAAGTTCGATGAGGCCGAGGCGGATCTCGAGTGGATACACAGCCTGCCGGGCCGCAAGGTGCTGCTGAAGGGCAACCACGATCTGTGGTGGCATTCGGTCACGCGGCTGCGTTCTCTGCACGAGGATATGCACTTCATGCAGAACGACAGCTTCGCGCTCGACGGCGGCGTCTTCCTCTGCGGCAGCCGCGGCTGGATCACCCCGCAGGAGCCTTCGTTTTCAGAGGCGGCGGACCGCAAGATATACGAGCGCGAGCTCATCCGGCTGCGGCTCTCTTTGGGTGACGCTGTGCGGAGGGGCGCAGAGCGCATCGTGTGCGGCCTTCATTACGCGCCGAGCGCGAGGCCGGGCATCAGTTCCGGGTTTACGGAGATGTTCGAGGAATACGGAGTGGAACGGGTGGCCTACGGCCATCTGCACGGCCGTGAGGCGTTCAAAAAGGGCGTCAAGGGCGAACGCGCGGGCGTGGACTATGCGCTCGTCAGCGCGGACTTTGTGGACTTCGCGCCCAAGCTGATCTTGGAAAAATGCTAACCACAACGGTTTAGCACAATATTATTTCAACTGTTTGTTTTATTTCTTTTTTTAACTATACTATATGAGGTTTTCGGGGTTCAGGCACTCGAGCTCCGGCACGACGAATACGCCGTCCTTCCTGATCAGGCGGCCGTCGAAGTAGATCTCGCCGCCGCCGTAGTCGGCCCTCTGTATGAGCACGAGGTCCCAGTGGACGGCGCTCTTGTTTCCGTTGAATGCGTCCTCGTAGGCTGAGCCGGGCGTCAGGTGTATGCTGCCCGATATCTTCTCGTCGAATAGGGTGTCCTTCATCGGGTGGAGTATGTGAGGGTTGACGCCTAGGGAGAATTCGCCGAAGTACCGCGCGCCGCCGTCCGTGTCCAGCAGCTTGTCTATGCGCTCTGTGTCGTTGGCCGTAGCGCGCATGATGCGGCCGTCCTCTATCTCGAATACGATGTCCTCATAGATGAAGCCCTGCTCCTCGGACGGCGTGTTGTACGAAATGCGGCCGTTCATGGAGTCCTTCACGGGGGCGGTGTAGACTTCGCCGTCGGGGATGTTCTTCTCGCCTGCGCACTTGACCGCGGGGATGCCTTTGATGGAGAATGTGAGGTCCGTGCCAGGGCCTATGATCTTCACCTCGTCGGTCTGGTCCATGAGCGCGACGAGGGCGTCCATCGCGGAGGACATCTTCGAGTAGTCGAGGTTGCATACGTCGAAGTAGAAGTCCTCGAAGGCTTCGCGGCTCTGCCCCGCGAGCTGCGCCATGGCCGCGTTCGGGTAGCGCAGGACGACCCATTTCGTGTGGTTGACGCGGTAGTCGAGAGTGGGGTGCATTACCCTGTCGTAGAGACTTCGCCGCTCCGCCGGCACGTCCGAAAGCTCGGAGGTGTTGTCGGATGCGCGGATCGCTATGTAGGCGTCCATGCCCTTCATCTGGTACAGGCTACAGTCGTTCATGAATTTGAGCTGCTCTTCGGACGCGCCAAGCAGCACCTCGCGCGTGACCTGCGAATCGCGTATCTCCGTGAATGGCAAGCCGCCCGCCGCGTATACCTCTTTGATGATCTGGCGCGCAAGCGGCTTCGCGCTGTCCCCCTCGTAGGAGACGAGCGCCTTCTCGCCCTTCTTCACTTCGCACGAATAGTTCACTAGATTCTTCGCGAGCTTTGCTATCCTGTCATCCATCGTTGCCTCCATGATATCCGTTATCGATAGATAATATTATCTACGCGTGTATAAACGCGGCGTTGTGCGGGTATAGGTATTATATCATCATATTGAACGGGTATGTGGCGCCGCGGCTCCGTACACCCGATCTCCGAGGGCATTCCCAAAATATACTGTTGACATTCGACGCTGGCGGTGTATAATTAAGGAAGTGTTAGCACTCACCATACGAGAGTGCTAACAGAGAAAGATGTAGAGAGATAGCGCGTTGGGTGGATCCAAGTACAAGCGCGTCAAGCAGAAGACAAAGTAAAATGGACCTTACGGAAAGAAAATTACAGATATTGCAGGCGATAGTATCCGACTTCATCCGCACGGCGGAACCGGTGGGCTCGCGCACGCTGTCTCGCAAGCACGATATGGGAATCAGTCCGGCGACGATACGCAACGAGATGGCCGACCTTGAAGATATGGGCTATCTGACGCATCCGCATACCTCGGCAGGCCGGGTGCCGTCCGACAAGGCGTACCGCTTGTACGTGAACAGGCTCATGGATAAGTATGAGCTCGCTGAGAAGGAGAAGAAGCGTATACGCAGGGAATTGTTGTCGAATATATCGGAGCTCGAGAGTACCATCAGGCACGCGTCGGAGCTGCTCTCCGAGCTAACGAATCTCACTTCGTTCGCTACGCTGCAGGATGACGTGTACAGGGTGAACCTCTTCCTTGAGGGCATGACCCGGATATTCGCGCACCCGGAGTTCAACAATGTCGAGCGAGCGCGCAACTTCCTCGAGATGGTGGACCGCAAGGACGACTTCACCGCCACGATCACCGAGCGTGAGGATGGCATCACGATCACGATAGGTTCGGAGAACCCGGAGGAGATCATGCCGGATAGCAGCATCATTTCGGCGACATACCACGTCGGCGGCCACTATGTCGGCAAGCTAGGCGTTATCGGGCCGACCCGTATGCGCTACAGCGAGATCACGTCTGTCATCGACTATATGACGAAGAACCTGGATCGCAGCTTCGATCTGATAGAGGAAGAAACGAAATCATAGGGCAGAGCAGGGAGAAGAACGGAAAATATGAGTGAAAAGAACGTGAAGAAAGAAAAGAAGGAAAAGCGTGGGAAGCGCGAGGCCGTTCACGAGCCTAAGGGGAGTGCGATGGCAGATGATGCGGGCCTATCTGATGAACACGCCAAGAAAGTGAGCCCGGACGGCGCCGATCCCGGCGTAGATGCCGATACCGTCAAGGACGGTGCATCCGGAACGGGCGCGGATGCGGCGAACGCTTCCGCGGGGCAGGCACCAGATGGCGGCGCGGGAAAGGACGGGCAGGGCGAGGACACAGGCGCCCGGTACATGAGGCTCGTTGCCGACTTCCAGAACTACAAGAAGCGCGTCGAGAAGGAAAAGTCGGATGTGTACGCGTACGCTAATGAGAAGTTTGCGGCTGACCTGCTCGATGTACTGGACAATTTCGAGAGGGCGATAGGGCAGGACACCGCCTCGGGCGCAGACGGGAAGTTCATCGAGGGCATGAAGCTCATAATGGACCAGCTCGTGAACATTCTTGAGCGCAACAACGTCGCGGAGATGGACGCCCTCGGCGTAGACTTCGACCCCGTAATGCACCACGCGGTGCAGATGGAGAAGTCGGAGGAATATGAAAGCGGTAAGGTTACGAAGGTCATCCAGAAAGGCTACATGATGCGGGACAAAGTCCTGCGTCCCGCGATGGTCATGGTCGCCGAGTAGCGCGGTCAGGCGGCACGACAGGGTGATGGCTGCACTGCCAGCCGTAGCCGGGCGGAGCTAAACTGACGGGCTAACGGTTTTATACAATAAACAAACAGGAATATAGACGGAGCCATCCGTTTATAAAATAAGAAGAAAATTGGAGGAACAAAACTATGGGAAAAGTAATAGGGATAGACTTGGGGACGACGAACTCGTGCGTGGCAGTGCTTGAAGGCGGTGAGCCGGTAGTGATTCCAAACGCGGAGGGCAACAGGACGACGCCGTCCGTGGTCGGTTTCGCGAAGAACGGCGAGAGGCTTGTCGGCGAGACGGCCAAGCGCCAGGCGATCACAAACCCGGACCGCACGATATCTTCGATCAAAAGGGAGATGGGCACCGACTACAAGATCGAGATAGACGGCAAGGCATACACGCCGCAGGACATCTCGGCCATGATACTGGGCAAGCTCAAGACGGACGCGGAGGCCTACCTCGG
>JAISLZ010000003.1 GCA_031277015.1 Eubacteriales Family XIII. Incertae Sedis bacterium
GGGTCACGGAAATGCCCTGCGTTATATCAAGGAACGGCGGGGAGATGGAGCCATACAATGGCTCCTCCCTTACCACATTCTCCCTGATTCAATTATCCCAGAAATACTTTACACCGTGACCGGCGTTACTGCGATGCAAAACACAAAACACGAGTTTACGGTTAGGTTGACGAGCGCGTATAGGCACGATATAATAATTAATGTTCAGTGGTTATGGGAAATTGGCGGGAAATCAGTATAGGGGGAAACTATGATAAAAATGCAGACAGCTTTCACGACGGAGCTAGATGACCCTCAAACGGCTGCGGAGGATATATTGTCGCAGTTGGATCTCGACGCTTTGCCGTCAAACAATGTCGGAATCATTACGTTTTATCAAGACGCGCCCGAGACGGGGGTATTGGCCGCCATTTCGGAGGCCCTTCCTTTTGAATCGGTTGGCGGCAGCGTACTAAGCAGCGGAACGGAACATGAGTTCGGATTTGAGCAGGTTTCCGTGGCTGTACTTTCAAGCGATGACGTCAAGTTCTCCATCGCGGTCTCCGGTGAAATAACCACCGAAAACGCGGAAGATATGACGCGTGCGTGCTATCGCGACGCGCTCTCAAAGCTCGATGGGCCGCCATCCCTGATCTTTGCATTTACTCCTATGTCTGAGAATATCTCCGGCGACAGGTACGTGCTTGCGCTTGACGACGAGAGCGAAGGCGTGCCCGTATTCGGAACTATCGCAAACGCGGGCCTCTCCTTCGATGACGCACGCGTGGTGCACAACGGCGAGGCCAAACAATTCATCATTTCCCTCCTGCTTTTCAGCGGTGATGTCAACCCGCGCTTTTTTACGACGGCGATTTCTGACAGTAATATCACGAGAAAAGGTTCTTTCGTAACGGAGTCAGATGGTTATTATTTGAGAAAGATCAACAACGTCGCCGTTGAGGATTACCTTGTTGGTATCGGTGTCGTGACAGGAAACACGGGAGCCATTGCGGCTCTGCCTATACTTATCGATTATAAGGACGGTACTAAGCCAACGGCTTACAATATGTATTCAAATACGGAAAACGGCACTCTCGTCGGAGGGCCTGTGCCTGTCGGCTCGGAGATAGTCTTTGCCGACGTTGATTATGATAGCATCATGAGTACGGCAGATGACGCGTTGAAGATGCTCCTTTCCGATATAGAGCAACACGGCGCTTCCGCAGTTTTTATCATTCCCTGTTTATCGCGGTGCCTGACGCTAGGGCATCAATCCGAGGATGAGATGAAAAAGACAGCGGAAGTGCTCGGACAACACACACCATATCTGTTTCTGTACAGCGGCGGTGAATTTTGTCCTGTCAGTGACGGTGAGGGCAAACTCGTCAACCGCTTTCACAACATGACGTATACGGCGCTAGTACTCGATTGACGAGCAGGAAAATCTTTTCGGAGGCCAGCTATTACTGCAGAGGAATTAAAAAAGCAACTTGAGGATCGTGAGCTTGAGATAACGAAGCTTCGCCGCAAGATGACGCGCCTTCAAGCGCGAATGGACATGGACAAGGCTGTCGCCGCGTCTTTGGCCTCAATTTCGTCCATGCGCTCGGCCGAAAAAGAGCGGCAGGAAAAATATATGTCCCTCCTGCTCGACAACATTCCTGACATAGTAATACTGCTCGACAAAAAGGGACGGCTTGAGTATTGCTCCAAAGCGTTCCTCAAACATTTGAACGTCGACAATTCCGGGATGCTTTCGGGCAAAACTCTCGAGGAGGTCTTTGCCACCTATACGGGAGGCGTCTTCGGGAACCAGGTAGTGGAAGCGTATGGACAGTTCGTCACTCTTGGAGATTCCGTAGAGTTTGAATGTACCGTCCCTGTCAAAGACGAGACATGGATCCTCGCCGCGCGTATCACTCCGATGAACTCGTTTTCAGGTGAGATCGTGGCGTCTGTCATAATGATGCATAACATTACGGAAATACGCCACGCTCAGGAACGTGCCGAGGATGCGCGCGTTACGGCAGAGGAGGCTTCCAAGGCCAAAAGCACTTTCCTGTCGAATATGAGCCACGAGATGCGCACGCCCATGAACGCGATCATCGGCCTGACGTCCATCGGACGCGGGTCCAACGATATAGATCGCAAGGATTACTGTTTCGGCAAGATTGAGGATGCCTCATCACATCTGCTCGGGGTCATCAACGACATCCTTGACATATCAAAGATAGAGGCGGGTAAGCTCGAATTGTCCTCATCCGAATTTGTATTTGAACGAATGCTGGCAAAGGTTGTGAACGTCATCAACTTCCGCGTGGAAGAAAAGAATCAGGAATTTGACGTTCGCATCGACGAAAAGATACCGGAACTGCTCGTCGGTGACGACCAGAGACTTTCACAGGTCATTGCCAATCTGCTTTCCAATGCCGTGAAATTCACACCCGAGGGAGGGACGATAAAGCTAAAAACGGAGCTCGTCTCCATGGATGAATCATCATGTATCGTGCGCATATCCGTAGTGGATACGGGCATCGGTGTCAGTGATGAGCAAAAAGCGCGGCTGTTCACCTCATTCGAGCAGGCGGACTCCGGCATTTCTCGCAAGTTTGGAGGCACAGGACTCGGCCTCGCTATCTCAAAAAATATCGTAGAGATGATGGGGGGAGAAATAAGCGTTGATTCAGAGCCTGGTACCGGTTCTACGTTTATGTTCACCGTCCGACTGGAAATAGCCGAGGGAAATGGAGGGAAAAATTGTCTCCTATCTCCCGATGTTTCATTTGACAATTTACGCGTGCTCGTCGTGGACGATTCGGAAGATGTGCTTGAATACTTTCTCGATATTGCCAGGAGACTCAAGTTCAATTGCGAAGCCGCGATTGGTGGGATAGAAGCGTTGTCGCTTATAGATACGCACGGAGGATACGATATCTACTTTGTCGATTGGAAGATGCCTGACATGGATGGAGTGGAACTGTCGCGAAAGATAGCTGAACGTAGCGTCAAGCCATACGTCGTTGTGATGATTTCCGCCGCCGAATGGAGCGAGATAGAAGAACGTGCAAGAGAAGCCGGGGTGCGAAGCTTTTTATCCAAGCCGTTGTTCCCATCGCTGATAGCTGATATAATCAACGACTGCCTCGGTTTGCGCGAGCTTGATGCAGCTTCCGCCAAGGATGCCGCGCAGGACGATGAGGGCATATTCAAGGGTAAACGCGTCCTGTTCGTCGAGGATGTAGAGATCAATAGAGAGATACTCATAGCGCTACTCGAGCCTACGGAACTGATACTCGACTGCGCTGAAAACGGAAAAGAAGCCGTAGAAAAATTTGCGAACGATGCGAATGGATACAATTTGATACTCATGGACATGCAGATGCCGGAAATGGACGGCTGTGAGGCGACGCGCAGAATAAGGGATATTGACCTTCAGTGGGCAAAAGACATTCCCATAGTCGCCATGACTGCGAACGTATTTCGTGAGGATGTGGAAAAGTGCATCGCATCGGGAATGAACGATCACATAGGCAAGCCAATTGATATAGACGAAGTGATCGTAAAGCTCAAGAAATATATCAGAGAAGGCGCTACATCACAAACACGCGCCGGAAAGTCACAGTGAGCGAAACATGCGCAACGACAGTTACCCATTAGAATTGAGCGCGGTCCGTCTTGATGACGATGATGATTGCGCCATCATCATCGATCAGACGCTATTGCCCGGACAGGCGAGCGAGCTACGTCTCCGCGCCCCTAGTGATTTTTACGACGCAATTCTCCGTCTCGCCGTGCGCGGCGCGCCGGCCATCGGCATAGCCGCAGCATACGGTATATACCTCGCGGCAAAGCGCCTGGATACGGACATCTATGAAAATTTCAGGAAGTACGTATCCGGGTACTGCGAATACCTGAACGCGTCCAGGCCGACCGCGGTGAACCTCAGATGGGCGCTTAGCCGCATGGAGACCGTTGTAGAAAAAAACAGTGACAGTCCAGTGAGCGAGATCAAATCGCTACTTTTACTCGAGAGTGAGAAGATAGCTACAGAGGATGCCGAGATGTGTGAAGCTATCGGCCGCCACTCGCTGACGCTTCTGCGGCCGGGTATGGGTGTGCTCACTCACTGCAACGCTGGCAGCCTTGCTACCGGAGGCATAGGTACTGCCACCGCGGGCATATATCTCGCAGAAGCCGAGGGCTACGGGCTGCGCGTATACTGCGACGAAACCCGCCCCCTGCTTCAGGGTGCTAGACTTACCGCGTACGAACTCATAGCGTCAGGTGTTGACACGACACTGATCTGCGACAACATGGCGTCATTCGTGATGTCGCGCGGACTCATAGACATAGTGCTGACCGGCTGTGACCGCGTAGCCGCGAACGGTGACAGCGCGAACAAGATCGGTACGCTCAGCGTCGCGGTGAACGCGCGTCATTACGGCATCCCGTTCTATATCTGTGCGCCGAGCTCCACGATAGACCTCGCCTGCCCCACCGGAGCAGACATTCCCATCGAGGAGCGTCCTTCAGGTGAAGTTACCACGATGTGGTATAGCAGTCCGATGGCGCCGGACGGTGTCAAAGTATTCAACCCCGCTTTTGATGTCACACCTGCTGAGCTCATAACGGGCATCATCACGGAAAGGGGAGTGGTTGCCCCTCCGTACGAAAATAACTTGACAAACTTTGTCTAGTTTGATAAGCTTTTAACCTAAAAGTTTTTCAATATCTTGCGGTTTTTGATCATGTAATGAGAATTTAACCCAAAATACAGGGAAAACTTACAGGAAAACGGCACTTGCTCTCTTGCTTTCACTTGAAATGGCCGTCCTGTTATGATAAATTAGTATGTGGTAATGGTTCGGCGCCTACGCCCCCGATGTTTTTTATTGACATCTTTCGGAGACGCGGAACGCGCAGTGTAGGAAGCACTGATCAAGAAAAGGCAATTTTAGGAGGTAATAATGGCAAACATAAAAGAAAGGGCCGCCACCATGGCCAAGAAGGAGGCGCTCGGACTGCTGGTTAAATATCTGTCGGGTGACCCGATCAAGAAGCTCCCCGCTATGTTTGATTTGGCTACGAAGCTCGACAAGGAAGGGCTTCATGCCAGTCAGATAAGGATCATGCGCGAGAAACTATTGACCGAAGGAGGACCGTGGAATACCTTTGTCAAAGATCTCTTTGTCGATGTCGACGCGAAGCTTATTCGCAAGCTCGTGGAGTGTTTCTTCGTTTCCGCGACCATTGACAAGGAAAATACAGGGGTGGCGCTCGAGAAAAAGTACAATTGCAACATACCGTGGGCCATACTTATGGATCCCACAAGCGCGTGCAATCTCACATGTACAGGTTGCTGGGCCGCTCAGTACGGCCACAAGAGCAATCTTTCCAATGAGACTCTCGACTCCATCATCAGCCAGGGCAAGGAGCTCGGCATCCGTTTCTACATCTTCTCCGGTGGTGAGCCCCTCGTCCGCAAAAATGATCTCATCAGGCTCTGCGAGAAGAACCAGGATTGCTACTTCCTCTCATTCACGAACGGCACGCTCGTTGATGAGGAGTTCTGCAAGGATCTACTCCGCGTAGCCAACTTCGCCCTCGCTTTTTCCATCGAAGGTACTGAGGAAGCGACGGATATGCGTCGCGGCAAGGGCACGTACCAAAAAGTCATAGGCGCAATGCATCTGATGAAGAAGTATAGGCTGATCTACGGTATATCCACATGCTACCACAAGTACAATACCGACGTCATCGGTTCAGATGATTTCATAGACAACATGGTCTCCCTCGGCAACCGTTTCGCATGGAACTTCACCTACATGCCGGTAGGCAAGGACGCGGTCACCGACCTGCTCGCCACACCAGAGCAGCGCGAGTATATGTACAGAAGGATCCGCGAGATTCGTGATACTAAGCCCATATTCGCCCTCGACTTCTGGAATGACGGCGAGTACACGGGCGGCTGCATCGCGGGAGGACGACGCTATCTGCACATCAATTCCAACGGTGATGTAGAGCCCTGCGCTTTCTGCCACTACTCCAATGTGAACATTCACGACGTAACGTTGCTTCAGGCGCTCCAGTCACCCATATTCATGGAGTATAGGAAGAACGTACCGTTCAGTGACAACATGCTCAGGCCCTGCCCGATGCTCGACAATCCAGAGAAGATTGAGGCCATGGTCAACAAGGCCGGCGCCAAGTCCACAGACATGGTGGCGCCTGAGCCGATCGAAGATATGACGGCGCGTACGAGGACGGTCGCAGGCGACTGGAAAGCCAAGGCCGATATCCTCGAGGCAGAGCGCGTCGCCCGCAAGGCAGCGGAGGCGGCAGCGCAAGAGAGCGCATAGAAACCCGCTTTCATATCATCATATAAGTAGTAGTATTGCGCCCCCGGTTCCGGGGGCGTTTAGCTGTAACAGTCCGGGCATCCCTGTTCTGCACATTTTGTCACACGCAGATATGATCCTTCAATTTTTCAAAGGTCTTATCTCCGATGCCACTCACATTTTTCAGATTCTCTATCTTCGCGAATGGACCGTTGCTCTCCCTGTAGTCGATGATTTTCTGTGCCGTTGACGGGCCGACGCCGTTCAATGTCTGTAGGGCGGACGAATCGGCTGTATTGATATTGACTTGCCCGTTCGCCGACGTACTCGCGTCGGAACTTCCCTGTACATCTCTTGAACCGCCCGATACTCCACCGACTAGCCCCGCTGAGTCTGGCAAAGGTTTGCCCGATTCGGCCTCATCCCTCGTCGGCACATACACCCTGTCGCCGTCAACGAGCGCGGTCGCCCTGTTGATGTACCTTATATCCGCGTCATCAGTGAGGCCACCCGCCGCCTCTACCGCTTCGTATATTCGGCTACCCCAAGCGAGTTCATAGACGGCCGGAGACTTCACCGCCCCATATACATCCACGAATATCGAGTCAGCGGCAGATACGGCGGCCCCGGTCCCTATTGACGGAGGAAGCTGGGCATCCGCGATAACGTTACCCTGGCCCGCCGCGCCTACCGCATTCATCGCGCCGACGTCTTCCGTGGCGCTTGCGGAACCGGTCGCTTGTACGGCATACAGCACATCTCCCGCATCATCCGGACCTGTCGCCTCGCCGCGGCCTATGAACGTCACCGTAGCTATACCGATAACCGCGGCAGCCAGAAGTAATATTTTCAATTTGTCCGAACTTTTTAATATATGTTTCCTACTATATGAACCTTGCATAACAATTACCTCCTTATTCACATCCGCCGTGCGGCTGAAATATTTTATCGGAAACTATTTTAACATATAATTGAAATTAAGTATATATATATATTTGATTGTATTAATAATTTTTGTTTATATATTTATAATTTTATGGTAATATTTATCTATCGAGCCGCATCCCCTCCCGGATGTTTCCAAAGGTACGGAAAGGAGGTAGGCATATGGGAACATTGATGGAATTTCTGTTTTCCGTCATGGCAAGCGTAATAGGTTATTACATTTGCAAATGGCTCGACAGGAAATAGCGGCTCGACGGGCCTAATGAAAACCCACGGACTAGCACTCCGTGGGTTTTTGAATGGAAACATTGATATTTGCAATTTCTATTAATTATTATAGCACCATCCCGCAGGATTGCAAGGATTTTTTTTGCTACAGCAGGAACGACGGCAGTAACGGGCGAAGCGCTTTGGCAAGAAAGACGGGTTCTCGACAGTTGAGCAATAGGCAGAAACCCTGCGAACCGCTAAACGAGCGGTTTTTTTGTGTCAAATATTTTCAAAATACATGTTGTATGTGTCGTATGTATATGGTACAATATATCCATTATGAAACTCTATTACGACAAACGGGCCAAAGACCCCATATACTACGTACAGCACGGATACAGGAACGGCAAGAAGACAACTACCAGAAATGTGGGCGTTATCGGCAGGCATTCTGAACTTCTGAAAATAACAGATGACCCGCTCGCCTATGCTAGGAAGGAGATCGAAAAGCGCAACAAAGAGCTTAGTGTAAACAAGTTCAGCATAGATGTCAAAATAGACTTTGACGAAAGGCTTAGGCACAGCGATGCCGTCGTTTCCAAGGGCAGCCATCTCAACGTGGGGTATTTCGCCCTACAGGGAATCTACCGTGACCTTAAGCTCGA
>JAISLZ010000081.1 GCA_031277015.1 Eubacteriales Family XIII. Incertae Sedis bacterium
AAAGCGGGGCAACTCATCGCTCTCAGAAAGGGCAAGGCGGTGATCACAGTCAAGGCCGGAGGAAAGCGCGTGAAGAAAACCATCACGGTGTGGTAAAATGAAACTGTGTTTGGCTTAGATTAGAAACAATTTAATAATTTAATGGAAGTTTGAATTTTTATCCGTTTGACAAGGCGCGGCGGGCAGTATATTATTTACAATATAAAACTCATGCACGGGAGATGATGGGTGCGTGGGATGGGTGAGAAGTGACGGTAGCAATGAATTTGACTAAACCTACAACGTTAAATAGAGCACATCTAGCTCCCAGATATTTCCAGGGGGGGGGCAGAATAATTTAAACCCGGCCGCCGCGGCCAATTTCATCTTTCATATTAATATCAATACTTACGCGGAGCGGACTGACTGCTTCGCTTTTTTTCTATGCGTGCGAAGGCAATTTGAGTACATTGTGGTGAGGAGCACCGGCAATCCGAATGAGTATTGGCACGCCACAGAACATACGTCATCCGTCGGTATTCGCGGATACCGCTCAATATAAATATCAATAGTTAGTACGAAAAGGAGAGCAAAATGAACATGATACTAAAGAAACGATTGGCGGACGCGCGAAGCATCGGGGTGGTCATACGCCGCCGCACGGGCTTCACCCTCGTCGAGGTCATCGTCGTCCTCGTCATTCTCGCGATACTCGCGGCCATCGCCATCCCCGCGCTGACGGGGTATATAGACAAAGCCGAGGACAAGAAGTGGATCGCCGAAGCGCGCAATGCGGTGGCGGCCTGTCGTACTGTTCTGAATGAGGCGTACGCTGACGAAACAATAAGCGAAGGCGTGGCGGACTCATCTCTATATTCAAATTTTCTCAATGATGGAGACTATGCATATCCTGGCGTCAAGTTTTTCAGCCTGGCCCGTCTCTCCATATTGAATACGGGCGACCCGATAAATTGGACTGCCTATTATGCGAAGGCCGCGAAGTTAATCGGGATCGACTATCCTGATTCGATCACAGAGCCGGGCTACTGGGAGGTAGCTCTGTTCGCCCCAAAACCGTCTTCGTACACCATTGTTGACGCTCCAGCGTTCATGTATGCATACTATCCGGAAGGCTACGGCACGGGCATCGCCGTCGCATATGGGCTTAGTGGCCTCAATCCGGGTGAGAAGTTGACTTGGAATCAATTTTTAGGCAGATTTGCAGATAGCAGTCCGAATAGGATTGTCTGTGACCCGAGCGTGAACTATACCCTTTTTACGATTAGTTTATAAATCGTTGGCAAGGATGTTATCATCATAATTCATGCTCCTGCCATCTTGACCGCGAGGAGATTGAGGGCAGCTATACGGCGGCGCGGTAGCTGTGGATATTTCTCGGAAAGTGATGTAGACTAATACAGCACGGTGGATTTGTATGAGGCCGCCTGTGCTAAAGGTGGTTTGTTTCCATATCTGCATCAGGAGAGGAGTTTGCTGTGAGAGTACGTATTTTATCCATGATTGCCGCGCTGTCGTTGTCGGCGGTACTGGTGGCTTGGGCACCGGTGGCGGCTTTTGCCGAGACGCCGGCAGGCGCGCGGGATGCCGCGGCCCCGGAGTATATCCCCGACGAGAGTGCCTCCGCAAAGGAGTATACCCCTGACGAGGATATCGCGAAATATATCGACGAGATTATCGCCGCGGGGCTACTGACCTCGGATGTGTACAGCAGGCCTCTTGATTCGGATATCTTGCGCGCGGATTTGGCAAAATACGTTATGGACTTCTATCGCTTCCTCGGAGGAGCAGATCCAGGCGCGGTGGGGGATTATTACCTTGATACGGACGACCCGAATGCCGAAAATGCGTATGCTCTGGGACTTTTTGATGGCAACGATGGATATTTCGACCCTGATGAGGACGTCGATAAGGACGAGGCGGTCACTGCCCTTGCTAAAGCCGTGATCGCGGCCAATCCCGCGGAGAAGCCAGGGCTCCCGTCCGCGGGCGCTGCCCTCGCCTCACTCAGGATGAAGTACACGGACGCGGATTCCATAGATGTGGACGCGCTGCCGTACATCGGGTTCATGGATTCGCGCGGCGCGCTGTTGCCGGAACGCTTTATCCAGCCGGGAGAGCTCACGTATCTGGATATCAACTATTCCCAGTCGCTCGAGGAATTTCTGTTGACTCTTTCCGACGCGGTGTGGGCTTTTGCCAAAAGCCGCGTCTCTCCTCATGCCGTTAAACCGGCAGCGCCCAAGGCGTCAGAATATCAACGTTATTTTGCGTCCGCCTTCAAAAACAACACTTACCTCTATTGGGGAGAATCGCCGGGCGCCTATTCATACAGCGTCAATGTTTTTATTTCAAAAAAACTGAAAGCAAAGCTCCAGACGGGCTATGCTTCGCTCACTCTCAATAAGACTTCATCGCCGACCTACACGTCCGTCTTCGGCGATACTACGAAGAAGAGAGTCTGCTACTTGAATGTGCTGGCGGTGGACAGGCATGGGATCAAGTCAGGGAAAGCGCTGAAGGTGAATTTCTACGCGGAGAGATTCGTAAATCTCAATCAGAAACTCTTTGGTAGCAAGACCCGGTTCGGCTTCAAAAACGCGAAAGCCGCCGGTAAATATCAGAGCACGTTCACGGTAAAGGTATGGAAGCTTGTGAGCGGCAAGAAGGTGAGAGCGAAGATGTCGCTTACCGTCAACAAGGAGGTCGCGGACGAGGTGAAAAAGATATTCGCCGAGATATATAAGGGTAAGGAAAAGTTCCCGATCAAGGTGATGGGCGGATTTCAGATCAGGAGCAGCAAGAGCTCTGAGCACAACCACGGCACCGCCATCGACATCAATCCGACTGAGAACTGCATGAAGGACGGCAAGAAAGTCACTTCCGGGAAATTTTGGAGACCGGGCAAAAACCAATATTCGATCAAGCCGGACGGCGACGTCGTGAAAGCGTTCGAGAAGTACGGATGGTACTGGGGTGGCCACGGTTGGGGTAACCGCAAGGACTACATGCACTTCAGCTATCTCGGTACGTGAGCGAAGAATTGTAGATAATTTCTCAAAAACTTTTGATGCCGCGTTCGAAGCAGAAAACTTTTGTTGACATTCCGCGAATGCGGAGCTTATAATGATCTTTGTAATCGAATAATGGGACCGATGACAGGAGATTAGTACCCTCGATATCGCTGATCTACAGAGAGCCGCCGATGGTGGGAGCGCGGCGTGAGGTGATGAGGAGAATGGACTTCTCGAGGTTCCGACCAAACGAGAGGGCGTTAAATGAGAGCCGGCGATTTTCATGTTGTGGTAATCCACTTCTGTTGTCGTTAGGCAGTCCCCGTAGTTGCGGGGAGGTTTCGGAGACGTCAAGCAGGGTGGCACCGCAGAAGCATATATGGCTTTTGTCCCGGCATTATTATTCAGGCCGGTACAGAAGCCTTTTTGATTTGGAGGGTGCGGCCGGCAGAATGCTGTTGATTAAAGGAGGAATGAGATGACTACGATCAACGCGCCACACAGGCTATATCTGCACGAGGACGAGATGCCGACGAGATGGTACAATCTCCGCGCCGGCATGAAGGAGCTACCCGATCCGATGCTGCTTCCGGATGGCACAGAAGCACAGGAGGAGCATCTGTACCCGGTGTTCTGCAAGGCGCTGGCCCATCAGGAGATGGACTCTGCTACAGAGTATGTCGATATACCTGAGGAAGTGCTGAGCATATACAAGGTCTATCGGCCGTCGCCGCTGTGCCGTGCCTATGATCTCGAGAAGTATCTTGGTACTCCGGCTAGGATATATTACAAATTTGAAGGTAACAACACGTCGGGCAGCCACAAACTCAATTCGGCCGTGGCCCAGGCGTACTACGCTAAGGCCGAGGGACTGACGGGGATAACGACCGAGACCGGGGCGGGCCAGTGGGGCACCGCGCTCGCCGAGGCGGCGCGTTACTTCGGTTTAGACCTGATCGTCTACATGGTCAAGGTGTCTGCCGAGCAAAAGCCGTTCCGCAAGATCATGATGGAGACGTTCGAGGCCAAGGTCCTCGCGAGCCCATCGGATACCACGAATGTCGGTCGTGCTTTGCTTGAGGCCGATCCGGACAATTCCGGCTCACTCGGTACGGCCATATCCGAGGCCATAGAGGTGGCGGTCACTACGGAGGGATATCGCTACGTACTCGGTTCCGTGCTGAACCAGGTGTTGCTGCACCAGTCAATCATCGGGCTTGAAACAGAGCTCGCGTTTGAGAAACTGGGAGAGTACCCGGACGTGATCGTGGGTTGCACAGGTGGCGGATCGAACCTCGGCGGACTCATCGCGCCATTCATGCGCGACAAGATCGCGGGGAAGAAGGATGTGCGTGTTGTGGCTGTCGAGCCGGCTTCGTGCCCGAGCTTCACGCGCGGCGAGTATGCCTATGATTTCTGTGACACGGGCAAGACTACGCCGCTCGCGCGTATGTACACTCTCGGTAGCGGATTCAGGCCGTCGGCCAACCACGCCGGAGGGTTACGCTATCACGGTATGAGTCCGATCCTGTCCAAACTCTACCACGACGGCTACATGGAAGCTGTATCGGTAGAACAATCTCCGGTATTCGAGGCGGCGAAACTTTTCTCGCGCCTCGAGACGATATTGCCCGCGCCGGAGTCGTCGCATGCGATCAAGGCCACTATTGACGAGGCGCTGAGGTGCAAGGAGACGGGTGAGGAGAAGACCATACTGTTCGGGCTTACCGGTACGGGCTACTTCGATCTGAACGCTTACGATCAGTACAACAAGGGCACGATGACAGACCGCGTACCGACGGACGATGACCTGATGAAGTCTCTAAAGGATCTACCGCAGATCGGAGCCTGATGCCAGCTTGCTGGGCCGGTATAAAGATATGCGGCAATATGGAGCTGAGGGACGCCGAGCATATAAGCCTGGCGTCCCTCACGCTTTACGTGGTGTGCCGTCTTTGTATGCGGTGAGCTGCCGCGGCGACCCTACGCACCTGCGTTCGCAAATGGGTCAACGAATACTCGCGCCGCTAGCTCTGTGTCGAGGTCGTAGAGCTGTCCGGGATTGTTCTCGATGAGCCTGATCTTCTTCAATAGATTTGACGCTGTATCGACTTCCTCGACCTGCTCGTTCACGTACCACGTGAAGAAGTTGTAGGTCGCGTGGTCCCCCTCCTTCATCGCGAGCGACGCTATGTTGTCGATGAGCTCTGTCACGTGCTTCTCGTGTTCGAGAACCTTCTCAAAAATAGCTGGTACGCTATGGTAATTTTTTCCACCGACGGGCGACTCGATGGGTCCGAATCCCACGTCGCCATCACGTTCGAGCAGATGCTCGTACATATGCGTAGCGTGCGCCATTTCCTCCTTGGCCTGCACGCGCAGCCAGTTCATGATGCCCGTATATCCCATATCATCCGCGACGGACGAGAGGTAAAGGTAGAGATAAGCCGAGTAGAGTTCCGCGTTCACCTGGTCGGAAATGGCCTTTGCGATATTTGCTTTGATCATGATAGTCTCCTTTGATGTTATCTTTGTACGAAATTGGATTTTGAGGGAGGCTCTGCCGCCCTCAAAGAATCCGGCGGCATGCCCTTAATCAATGTTCCCTGAATGTAATCCCTAAACACGATTGATTGTCTGTGCCGCTGATAATATAATAACATATTAATAGGAAAGAAGCGGCGACGAGCAACAACAACGTGTAAGCGGGAAAGGGCAAGCAATGCGGGCAGTGATAACAGTCATAGGCAAAGACATGGTCGGCATCCTGGCCAATGTGAGCGCGGGCTGCGCTGACGCCAACGCCAACATCATCGAAGTCACGCAATCTGTATTGCGGGAGTTTTTCTGTATGGTGATGCTCATTGACGCCTCTGATATGAACGTGAGTATACGCGATCTCGAGGAGAAGCTGCGCGGCAGGGCTGATGGTATGGAGATACATGTCATGCATGAGGACATTTTCAATTCAATGCATAGGGTATGACGGCGTTTTGCACGTGTTTGCGTGAGGCGCGGGGAGAATAAATGCTGAATATTTCCGACATAATAGAAACCATCGAGATGATCAACAAGGAGCATCTCGACATCCGTACCGTCACGATGGGGATATCTCTAACGGATTGCGCGGATCAGGATATCGAGGTCTCGCGTGTCAAGGTCTACGAAAAGATAGCGCGTGCGGCTGAGCGCCTCGTACCCGTCTGTGAATCGATAGAGACGAAGTACGGCATACCTATCATCAATAAGCGTGTATCCGTGACTCCAGTCGCTACGCTCGCGGGTGCTTCGGGCGGCGATCCGGAGCTGTACGCTCAGACGCTCGACGAGGCGGCTGGACGCGTCGGCATCAATTTTATCGGTGGCTATTCATCGCTCGTTCACAAGGGTATATCAGAATGGGACAGGCGGCTCATTGAGTCGATACCTTGCGCGCTCGCGGATACGGAGCGTGTGTGCTCGTCCGTAAACATAGGTTCGACGAGGGCCGGTATAAACATGGACGCGGTAAAGCTCATGGGTGGCGTCATCAGGCGGACAGCCGAACTCACGAAGGACCGTGAGTGCATAGGGGCGGCGAAGCTCGTCGTATTCTGCAACGCTGTGGAGGACAACCCGTTCATGGCGGGGGCATTCCATGGCGCGGGCGAGCCGGACGTAGTCATCAATGTTGGGGTCTCGGGGCCGGGCGTAGTGGCGTCCGCGCTATCGCGTATCGGCGATGACGCGGATATGACGGAGGTGGCGGACGAGATCAAGAGGATCGCTTTCAAGGTAACGCGCATGGGCCAGCTCGTCGGCGCCGAGGCTTCCACAGAGCTCGGTGTACCTTTTGGTATCGTGGATATCTCGCTGGCGCCTACGCCTGCCGTCGGCGATAGCGTGGCCCGCATTTTGGAGGAAATAGGCGTCGAGCGTGTGGGTGGATGCGGCACTACCGCCGCGCTTGCGATGCTGAACGACGCGGTGAAGAAGGGCGGAGTTATGGCTAGTTCGCACGTCGGCGGCCTGTCGGGAGCTTTCATCCCGGTGTCGGAGGACCGCGGCATGAAGACTGCGGTGGCGGACGGTATTCTCACGATAGAAAAGCTCGAGGCGATGACGGCGGTCTGTTCTGTGGGCCTCGATATGTTGGTGATTCCCGGTGAGACGCCGGAGGACGTCATATCCGCCATCATAGCGGATGAAGCTGCGATCGGGATGGTGAACGGCAAGACGACGGCAGTGCGGCTCATACCCGCTATAGGCAGGAAGGTTGGCGACTGTCTCGAGTTTGGCGGCCTGCTCGGGAGCGGTCCTGTAATGGCGGTCAGCGGTATATCGCCCGCGCGCCTAATCGCTCGCGGTGGTCGCATCCCCGCGCCGATAAGCAGTCTGAAAAATTGAGCTTTACGGCGGCGATGAGCGATAACAGAGAGTAAGCGAGAAAGGACAACATTCCAATGGTAAAAATCGGAAATGACTGGGATGATCTCTTAAAAGGTGAGTGGGACAAGCCTTACTACAGACAGTTACGTGGTTTCCTGAAGTCCGAGTACAGCAGCAGGACGATCTATCCGGACATGCACGACATCTTCAACGCGCTCAGATATACACCTTACAATGATGTGAAGGTCGTCATTCTTGGACAGGATCCTTACCACGGTCCGGGTCAGGCGCATGGGCTCTGCTTTTCCGTCAAGCCGGGTGTGCCGTCGCCGCCATCTCTCGTGAATATATTCAAGGAACTCGCACATGAATATCCTTCGGATTTCAGGGTTCCTAGGGACGGCTACCTGGTTCCGTGGGCAGAGCGTGGCGTGCTGCTTTTGAACACGGTGCTCACGGTCAGGGCGGGTCAGGCCAATTCCCACAAGGGCAAGGGCTGGGAGCAACTGACGGACCGGGTGATAGGTCTGCTGAACGAGCGCGTGGAGCCGATAGTGTTCCTGCTATGGGGCGCGAACGCGAGATCCAAGAAATCGTTGGTTACAGGCTCCGGACATCTCGTGCTGGAAGCTCCGCATCCAAGCCCGCTTTCGGCTCACAACGGGTTTTTCGGTTGCGGTCATTTCGTGAGAACCAACGAATTTATCGAAGCAAATGGACTTCTTCCCGTCGATTGGAGGCTACCATAGACCGGCTTGTAATCAAACCGAAATGATGGCCATCGGTCATGTGTGCTAAAATATAATTCTCCACATGGATGGATCGTAACAAATGGTATTGTTGGAATAATTAGCAAAAGGAGATATATTGGCGTTCACCCATTTGCATGTCCATACGGAATACAGCTTGCTCGACGGAGCGGCCCGCATCGGCGAACTCGTGAGGCAGGCCAAGAAACTCAAGATGACGAGCCTGGCGATCACCGATCATGGCAACATGTTCGGTGTTATAGAGTTTTACAAAGCCTGCAAGAAGGTCGGCGTCAAGCCTATCATCGGTTGCGAGGTCTATATGGCCGCGCGGCGCATGGAGGATATGGATCCCGACAAGGATAAGTATCAGGGACATCTCGTGCTACTCGCAGAGAATATGACCGGCTACAAGAACCTCATGAAGGTGGTTTCTGCGGGGTACACGAGGGGATTTTATTACAAGCCCAGGGTGGACAAGTATCTATTGCGCAAGCATAGTGAAGGATTGATCGCGCTGTCCGCATGCCTGAAAGGTGATGTGGAGCGCCGGCTGGTCAACGACGATTACGAGGGTGCGAAAAGGGAGGCGCTCGAGTTTGAAAGCATCTTCGGCAAAGGTAATTTCTATCTCGAATTACAGGATCAGGGAATAGAGGACGAGGCGAAGGTCCTGCCGTATATGGAGCGCCTGCACGACGAGACGGGCATTCCTTTCGTTGCGACAAACGATGTCCACTATGTGAAGCAGGACCAGGCTGAGGCGCAGGACATCCTGCTCTGTATACAGACGCTGAGCACGGTGAACGACGCCGATCGTATGAGCTTTGCAAACGATCAATTCTATCTCAAGAGCGAGAAGGAGATGCGTGCGCTATTTGCGGCGCATCCCGAAGCGATCGACAACACACAGAGGATAGCTGACCGCTGCAATGTCGAATTTGTCTTCGGTGAGAGCCATCTGCCCGAGTTCACGGCGCCGGATGGCAAGACGAACACGGCGTATCTGCGCGAGCTATGCGAAAAGGGGCTCGTCGAAAGATACGGCGAGGAAAGTGAGCAATACAGAGATCGTCTCGAATACGAGATTAAAACGATCGAGGAAATGGGCTTTGTGGAATATTTCCTCATAGTATGGGACTTCATAAGATATGCCCGCGAGAACGGTATCTTTGTCGGGCCGGGGCGGGGTAGCGCGGCCGGGAGCATAGTCTCGTACATTCTTCGTATCACGGATATTGACCCGCTCGAATACGATCTGATATTCGAGCGCTTTTTGAACCCTGAACGCGTGAGCATGCCCGACATCGACATCGACTTCTGCATAGAGCGTCGCGGTGAGGTAATAGAGTACGTCATAGACAAATACGGAGAGGACCGTGTCGCCCAGATTATCACATTCGGCACGCTGAAGCCCAAGGCCGCGGTCCGGGATGTGGGCCGTTCCCTTGGTATGACGTACGGAGAGGCTGACAAGATCGCCAAGATCATACCGCATGGCCCTAAGGTGACGCTTGCGGACGCTCTGAACATACCTGAGATGAAGAAAGCCATGGCCGAGGAGAAGCGTATAGAAAGGCTTATGAAGATATGCGGCGATCTTGAAGGTATAGCGCGTAACGCCGGTACGCACGCGGCAGGCGTCGTCATCGGGCCGGACAGCCTCGACGAGTTCCTTCCCCTTTATAAGACGGATAAGGGAGAGGTTTCGATCACTACACAGTTCACGAAGGATACGGTCGAGGAGCTGGGCCTGTTGAAGATGGACTTTCTGGGCCTGCGCAATCTGACGGTTATCCGCGACGCTCTCGATATGATAGAAGAAAATCACGGAGTTCAGATAGATTTCTCGAAGATGAAGAATGATGATCCCCGCGTCTTTGACCTCATTTCGTCCGGCAATACAGCGGGCGTGTTCCAGCTTGAGAGCCCGGGTATGACGAATCTCGTCAAGCGTCTTAAACCGGGCAATATAGAGGACATCACGGCAGTTATCGCTCTGTACCGCCCGGGGCCGATGCAGTTCATCGACGACTACGTAGATAACAAGAAATATCCGGAGAGGATCACATACAAACATCCTAAGTTGAGGTCGATACTGTCCGTCACATACGGGGTCATGGTCTACCAAGAGCAGGTGATGGAGATCGTACGTGAACTCGCGGGGTATAGCTACGGTCGTAGTGATCTCGTGCGTCGCGCCATGTCCAAGAAAAAGGAAGACGTCATGCGACGGGAACGCGACTGTTTCATCAACGGCGTGACCGAAGGGGGGGTCAAGACGGTACCGGGATGTGTGGCGAACGGCATACCCGCTGATGTCGCGAACGAGGTCTTTGATCAGATGCTCAAATTCGCCGAATACGCTTTCAACAAGAGCCATGCCGCGGCCTATGCCGTGATCGCCTATCAGACCGCATGGCTCAAAACCTATTATCCCGCCGAGTTCATGGCGGCGCTCATGACGAGCGTTATGGGCAAGGATGTTACGCAGATTGGAGTCTTTGTGCGCAACAGCGAGGAAATGGGCATAGAGGTATTGCCTCCGGATATATTCGATAGTGTTGCCAAATTCAAAGTTAAAGATGGAAAGATACGATATGGTCTTCTCGGCGTAAAGAATGTCGGTGCGGGCGCGGTCGAATCCATCATCGCATCCCGGGAGGCCGCAGCAGCAGCGGGGCGCCCGTGGAGAAGCCTCGCAGATGTGTTGAAGTCCGTGGAGCTTAGCCTCATCACGAAGAAGTGTATAGACAGCCTCGTCAAGTCCGGCGCTCTTGACAGGTTTGAAAGTAATCGCGCAAAGTATGCGGCGGTATCCGACATGCTCGTCGAACGCGCAAAGCGGGAGCGGGAGAGCGTCGGAAAGGATCAGATTACGATGTTCGGAGGCGACTCCGCGGATATCATGCAGTCCGCCGATATAGATATGAGATTGCCCGATGTGAGCGATTTCACAAAGCACGAGAAGATGAATATGGAGAAGGAAATACTGGGGATATACCTGTCCGGGCATCCCCTCGACGAATACACAGACATCATCAAGCAGATTGCCGCAGACAACAAATCATATGTTTCGGGGAAAGCCTTCGTGAAGGCGAACGGCGGCGTTATAGACGAGGACGAGAACGGCGATGACGAAGGGTATACGGATGCCGGGCTCAGAGACGGCGCGCGCATCTGTTTTGTCGGCGTATTCTCCGGCACCAAGACGAATCTCACGAAGAAAGGCGATCTGTACGCGCGCGCGCGCATAGAGGACCGTCACGGCTCTGCGGAGGTGCTCGTATGGCCCGATTCGCTCGAGCAGTCGAACGGCGCGGTCAAGGACGATAGGGTGGTGATATTGCGTGGCAAAGTCCAGCTCAAAGAGGATGCCGCACCTACGATCCTCGTCAATAAGGTGACGCCGATAGAGATCGCAGAAAATTGGTACGCGTCGCGATGAGCGATGAAATCATGGCATGAATATAAAGGGAAAAAGAAATGGGAAATGACAGTACAGAGAATGAACAGATAGGAAGTGACACATCTTCAGGCGGCGCTTCTGCCGGAAGTGGCGCTACTGACGGAGCTGACGTCGGTCTCTCGTCGCCGAGTTTAATGGGCTCCGGCAAAGCTTACAAGGTCGTAATATCGGTGATCGTGCTCGCCGCGGCGTTCACGACATTCTGGTTCATGATGGATCTCGTCATACTGACGTTCATACTGACATTCGTCTTTTACCATTTCCAGAAGGTGATCGAAAGAGGCTTTGCCAGGCTCGCCAAAGGGATAAGGATACCTAACTGGCTTTCGCTCGTCGTCGTCTACATCGTCGGGCTTACCGCTGTCGTCATGTTCGCATGGGGCTTCACGACGGTCATCGTGGATCAGGCGCGTGAAATCGCGCGGGCGATGGAGGGCTTCGATATCAATTCCATGAAAAGCTCACTGGATGCGCGGTTTCTGGATATAATCAACAAACTCGATATTGGTCGATATATCAACACCGCTGTCGAAAATCTCGGAAAGATGCTTCTCGATCTTCTTCAGGGAGTAGGCGAAAAGATACTCCATTTCGTGATGTCCGTCGTCATATCATTCCTCTTTCTCATAGAGCGCGACAATATCAAGCGCTTTGGCGCGAAGGCTTCGGAGAGCCGCATCGGGTTCATATACAATTACTTTATCACGTTCGGCGGCAATTTCTGCCGCACTTTCGGTAAGGTGATGAAGGTGCAGGTGACAATAGCGCTCGTCAACAGCCTGTTATCCACGCTGTTGCTCCACTTTTTCGGCATGCCGCACGTATGGGGTCTCGGCCTTATGATATTCGCCCTCGGACTCATCCCCGTGGCCGGCGTCGTCATATCCATCATCCCACTTTGCATCATCGCCTTCAATACGGGTGGGTTTTTCATGATTGTCAAGATACTCATCATGGTGGTCGTGCTACACGCGGTAGAAGCCTATGTGCTGAATCCTAAGCTTATGGCGCACAGGACGGCCCTGCCCGTCAGCTTCGTGTTCGTGATACTGATCGTTGCGGAACGTTATCTCAGTTTCTGGGGACTTCTCATCGGCGTGCCGTTGTTCATTTTCCTTACCACGATCTTTCAGATCGACTATGAGGAAGCGTGTAAACAGCCTCCATCCAGGATAATGGCGAAGATCAGGAGCCTGTACCGGAGCAGGACGGCTAAGGGGCAATGATGTTTGGTAGCGGTAGGAACGGCGAAAAATACTTTGAAGGGTTCAGGGAGATGTGTGGCTACAGCGCCGACGCGGCCGCTTTCCTGAAAGAAATATTGACGGACTACGACCCGGACCGTATAAAGCAACACCGTGAAAAGATGCACGCCATCGAGCACGACGGAGATGTAGCGCGGCATACGATGTTTCGCAAGCTCGGTAAGGAGTCGAGGCTACCGATCGAGCGTGAGGACATCATCGCGATGGCCGACGCGATAGATGTGGTTACGGACAGCGTCGAGGACGTGCTACTCCGTCTATATATGTTCGATATCAGGGAGATACGTCCTGAGATGATCGAACTCACCGATGTCATGATCCGGATCATCAATGTGCTCGGGGACGCCATAGACGAGTTTCCTGAATTTCGTACTTCAAAGACCCTCCATGAGAAGTTGATAGAGATAAACAGCCTCGAAGAAGAAGCCGACAGGCTCTACATAGAGGCCATGCGGGGACTCTATACGGACGAATCCATGCCTTCCGTCAAGGTCACGGCCTGGACGCATATTTTCGTCTATACTGAGGAAGTGGCGGACGCCGTGGAAGACGCGGCAGACGTTATAGAGAGCGTGATGATGAAAAATGGGTGAACTCATCTTAGCTGTGGCGACAGGAAATCCTCATAAGTTAAAGGAAATCCAGGCCGTTCTCAGTCCCCTCGGCGTGAGTGTGGTGACTGCGGCGAAAGCGGGCGCGCCTGATGACTTTGCGCCTGATGAGAACGGAAGTAATTTCGAAGAAAACTCCAGGCTCAAAGCCGTAGCGCTCATGAAGATAATATCGGGCGACATGCCGCCCTGTGTGGACGGTGTTATAGCCGACGATTCTGGCCTGTGTGTGGACGCCCTCGGTGGCGCTCCCGGCGTATATTCCGCGCGTTTCGCGGAGGGGCCCGCGGCTTTGCCAAATGAAGTCGGCAGGAAGTATGACGGTTGCAAAAGCTCGCGATTGACGCAACGCTCTGATACGTGTAGCGTCGACGAACGCAACAACGCCAAGCTGCTTGGCCTGCTTGAAGGAGTCCCTTACGAAGCGCGCACGGCACGTTTCGTCTGCGCCATCACTCTGATGACCAGTTGCTGCAGGGATTCCGGCACCGACGTTATGGAGGCCGTCTGCCTTGGAGAGTGCGAAGGGCATATAGCTTATGGCCCAAGGGGCGGCTACGGCTTCGGATACGACCCCATTTTCATCCCGGATGGTTGTGGAGAGCGCACATTCGGCGAGATGCTTTCCGATGAGAAGAACGCGGTCAGCCACAGGGCGCGCGCGCTCGCAAAACTTTACGATGTACTGTCCGCAAGCGATTTAGTTGATGTAAAATAAAATGGTGATTGTTGTTGTCTGGACAGGAGATGTATGGGGGTGAAATATGGCGGATAGCATAGCGAAACTTGACGAATGGCTCGGCCTACCCGATCTCACGGACGATATGAGGGCGGAGCTCGAACATCTGAAGGAGAGGTATGACGTGGGGGATGAGGATGCCGCGGCGGAGATAGAGGACCGCTTCTACCGCGATCTCGAGTTTGGCACGGCGGGGTTACGCGGGGTGCTCGGCGCGGGCTCCAATCGCATGAACATCCTTATCGTGAGGCGAGCTACCCAAGGTTATGCGGAGCACATAATGGCGGAGTCCGCTATGAGAGGAAGGGCGATGCCGCGTGCGGCCATAGCCTTTGACAACAGGAGGAACAGCGACCTGTTTGCCTTTGAGGCGGCGTGCGTATTCGTTGCGAACGGTATAGAGACGCATCTCTATGGTAAGCTGTCATCGACGCCCATGCTGTCATGGACGATCCGTGAGCTCGATTGTGACGGCGGTGTCGTCGTGACCGCGAGCCACAACGCAAAGCAGTACAACGGATATAAAATATACGACTCCAAAGGATGTCAATGCCTCGAAGCCGCAGCAAAGGATGTTGCGGAGCGTATCTCAAGGGTAGCGATTGCGGACGGTGCGAAGACTGTGGCGGGCAAATATACGGGAGAGCTTGCGGAGCGCGTTGCGGCCGCTGCCGGGACTGAGGAGCTTCTGCATGTCATACCGGACAGCTTTGAGACCGTGTTCGTAGATAGGGTACGTGAGGCAGCATCCCTCAGGACCGGGGTGGCGTCGGATCTGAGCGTCGTGTATACTCCGCTCAACGGTACGGGTAGCGTACCTGTGAGAAAGGTACTCGCGGATATCGGCGTCGGCAATGTCGAGATCGTACCGGAACAGCAGGATCCTGATCCCGACTTTTCCACGTGCGCGGAGCCAAACCCTGAGAAGGAAAAGGCCCTGAAGCTCGGTCTTGACCTGTGCCGCCGCCGCAGGGACGAAGGCGCGCCTCCTGACCTGCTCATCGGTACCGACCCTGACTGTGATCGGGTGGGTTGTGCTGTATACGACGGTACGGACTATGTCAGATTGACGGGCAATCAAGTAGGCGTACTCATGTTTGACTATATAGCGGAGACTCGCGCGGAGGAAGGTCTCATGCCTGATAGGCCAGTGATGGTAACGACGATCGTCTCGACTCCGCTCACCCTCGCCATAGCGGACAGGCTCAGAGTCACTACTGAAAGGACGCTCACCGGGTTCAAGTATATAGGCGATCGCATGAGCCATCTTGCTGATTCTGATGAGGAGGGTCGCTTCATCTTCGGGTTTGAGGAGAGTTGCGGTTACTGCGCCCATACGCTCGTGCGCGATAAGGATGGGGTAGGGACTTCCATGTTGCTCTGTGAAATGGCTGGATATTATAAAGGGCTCGGAAAGACGCTACTCGACAGGCTGTATGAGATATATAAGACGTATGGATATTATATAGATTCGCTGGAAGAATTTGTGCGTCCCGGCAAGGAAGGCATGAATGAGATCAGGGATGCCATGGAGAGAGCGCGCGCGATCATCCCCGGCGGGGCGCACAGCATCGCCAAGGTTACGGATTACCTGCCAGGTGGGGCGCTGCCGCCCTCGAACGTCATTCAGTACGACATGAATGGGGGCGGCAGGATTATGCTCAGGCCATCCGGGACGGAGCCCAAGCTGAAAGTGTACTACTCGGCATTGTGTGAGTCGGAGGACGATGCGGAAAGCGCGCTCGCGGCCCTGAAGCGGACGATGGCGGAGATGGGCATAGAATAAGGAGGGTTATGAAATATCTTATAGTAGTGCCGGACGGAGCCGCGGACAGACCGGGAGGTCCGTTCGGCGAGGAGACGCCGCTCGAGCGGGCCGATATGCCATGCGCGAATGACCTCGCGCGACGCGGCCAGGTCGGGCAGGTGCAGACGATTCCGTTCGGTATCAAGCCGGGTAGCGACGCGGCCAACCTCGCAGTCATGGGTTATGATCCTGCGAAGGATCTGACGGGAAGGTCGCCTCTCGAAGCCGTGAGCATGGGTATCGATATGGCGGACACGGACATTTCATTCCGCGCGAACCTGGTCACTCTCTCGTCGCCGGAAGGAGGCCCACCTCTCCCGGATATGGCTTTTGAAGACCTCGTTATCATAGATCATGCCGCGGGCGATATCCCTACCGACGAAGGTCGCGCGCTGATAGAGGAGATTGATACCGCTATCGGCTCGGGCGACCCCTTGAATGGAGATAGGGCGCGCTTCTATCCGGGCTTCAGCTACAGGCACGCGTTTATCGTAAAGGACGGGGCGTCGACTTCCTCAGGAATAGGGGACGTATACTGTGAAGCGCCAGGCTACGAACTCATCCCTCCGCACGACGTGCTCGACAGGCCTATAGGCCCGAATCTGCCTTCGGGAGAGGGTAGTGGGTTCATCCTTGCGCTGATGAAAAAGAGTGTCGCCTTGCTCGCTGGCCATCCGATCAACGAGGCGAGGCGTGCGGCAGGCCTCCATACGGCCGACGCGGTGTGGATATGGGGGCAGGGACGCAGGCCGTTCCTTCCCACGATCACGGAGAAGTATGGCATCAGGGGTGCGGTCATCGCCGCCGTTGATCTCATCAAGGGTATAGGGCTGTGTGCTGGACTGCGCGCGCCTAAGATATCAGGGGCTACAGGGACATTGGACACCGATTTCGGCGCGAAGGCGCGCGCCGCGGTAGACTCGTATGAATCGGGTGAGGATTTCGTATTCATCCACGTAGAGGCCCCGGATGAATGCTCGCATCAGGGAGACGCCGATGGCAAGGTGCGTTCTCTCGGTCTTATAGATGCCGAGGTGATACGTCCCGTAACGTCCTGGCTCGAATCCAACAGAAAGAGCACTGGGGAGGAGTATCGCGTGCTCATCGTACCCGACCACCGAACGCCGCTCGCCATAAGGACGCACAGCTCCGAACCCGTGCCGTTCGTATATTACTGTAGTTGCGATAGCGGAGTGAACGCCGGTCACGCCTTTACCGAAATATCTGGTAAGTCCGGGATTAAATTTGATTCGGGAGCGGAGTTAGCCGACCGTTTCTTCGGAGGGGGGATATAGGATTGGCATCAAAATATATAGCGATCTATGCACGGAAAACAGCGCGGGTGTTTCTACTCGTCGTTGTGCTTTTCTTTCTGTTCACGTATTGGCCGCTGGCCTATGCAGAAGGTGAGGCCGACGCGACGGCCGACAAATATGCCAAGCCACCTAAGATCAAAGCCAAGTCCGCCATACTCATAGACGCCAATACCGGCAATGTCCTGTACGCGAAGAAAGCTGATACGAAGCGCGCGCCCGCGAGCTGTACGAAGATACTGACAGGTCTGCTCGCTATAGAGAACCTCGATCCAAATGAGATCGTCACCGTGACGGATGAAGCTTACAACACCGAAGGTTCGAGCGTAGGGCTAGTGCCCGGCGAGGAAGTGAGGGCAGAAGATCTCATATACGCGGCCATGCTCGAGTCAGGCAATGATGCGGCAATGGCCATCGCCATCGGCACAGACGGTAGCGTCGAAGCGTTTGCGAATCGCATGAATGAGCGCGTTGCTGGGCTGGGGCTCTCGCGATCACATTTTGCCAACCCTCACGGTCTGGATGATCCGGAGCACTATACTACCGCACGTGACCTCGCGTTCATCGCTCGTGAGGCGATGCGCAACCAAAAGTTCCGCGATTTTGTGACCACGTATACGTACACGATGCCGGAGACAAACCTCCAGCCTGAGAGGCTGATGCACAACTCCAATCGTATGCTCTACGATGAGAGCAGGAAGGTCAACGTCTATGGTGAAGATGTCCCCGTCACCTATCCCGACAATACGGGCATCAAGACGGGATATACCAGTAAGGCCGGCAACTGCCTCGTGTCAGGTGTGAACAGGAATGGGCTCGAGCTCATCTCGGTGGTGTTGAAAAGCAAGGGTATAAATCAATATTCCGATACGATCAGTTTGCTTGAATACGGACTTCACAACTTTGAGGAGGTCACATATCTTAATAAGGGCGATACCATGTTTGAGCGACCTGTTGAGGGCGCAGACGAGCATGTCAGTCTCGTGATTTCCGATGATCTGAAAGCCACGGTCAACAAGAACAAGCCGTCTTCGTACCATGTAGATGCTGAGGTCACCGGGGAGGCTACGGCAAGCGGAATCAAGGCGCCCGTAAAGTCCGGCGACGTGCTGGGCAAAGCATGGGTCAAATCGGCCGATGGGCATACCCTAGCAATCGTCGATCTCGTGGCCAAAGAATCCGTAGAGGCGAAAAGTGGCGGCATTTTCATAGGTGACGAAGGTGTCGGTACCCTATCTCTCGTATTCAGGATTATAGGCATAGCCTGTCTCGTTGCGATCGTCATAGTCGTGATATCTATAGTCAGGGCCACGATCAAGAGGCACAGGAGACGTCGTAATCGCATGTACGGCGCGAAGCTCAGCAATGCCGTGGATCCTCGCGAGGTACGTCGCATCAAAAATATCAACAGGACGCGAAAGCGGAGACGGTAGTTTTGCTGATGGCAAAGGAAGTTATCGCGATATTATTGTGCATTGTTTTGGCTCTCGCGTCGTGCGAAGCGCTCCCGATGGACGGGAACGGTGGTTCGGGAGTGGGCAATGTGTCCGCGGGCGATGAGGATTACGATTTCAGTGTGTTCTTCGGGCATGCAGAGGATCCGATCAACATAGCGCGTATTGCGCTCAGGTACAAGGCAGAGACGGGTGTCTCCGTGCGGCCGATCATGACCGCAGAGGACGCCGCTGACGATAGATTTCTCACAAGATACATGAGCTCTGCCGATCCGCCGGCGGCGTTCGCGTTGCCCACTGACGCGTCGGACAACGTGTCAGCGGCCGGAATAGGCTGGAGGTTTCACGGTCGCGGGTTCGCCGCGGACCGAAGGGTGCTTGCCGACCTCATAGGTTTGCCCGATGCCGCCGCGCCTGCCGTGGACATATTCGTCGAGGATATAAGGCTTGCTGACTATGGAGAGTGGTCGAAGTTCCTGAATGAACTTGACTCATACATCAAGGGAGACGCTTACTCCACCTTTATTCTGAACGACAAGACGTATTCATTTGCAGGATCGAAAGGCCGGTATTCATCTCAACTTAGCGGAGTGTTCGCTGTCAGTGGCGCGGATTCCCTTTTCACTGGAACCATGCTCATGGATATGGCGTCCGTAACGACGGATATCGCACCTCTGGCTGATCTCTCCCTTCTTACTACGCCGCAGGCGTTCATGAGCATCCAGCCCGTCTTCGATACATATATCGAAGCCCTCGGTTCCTATACCTCACACATCGCGGGGCTGTACGCTCCCGGCATAAGGGGAGACGACTTCATAAGCGGTAAGATATACAGCTCTGAATACACGGAGTTGGTTTTCGAGGCAAACAGGGCGGTATTTACCCCGTTTGACAGCGAGAACTATACAGAAAGCGCGGATGCCACCCAAGCAGGGCACATAGCACTGCTTCCCATAAAGATGCCGTACGGCGAAAATTGGCTCAGGGTGTATCGCGGAGGCGCCGTGGCTAACTCATCACTGCAAATGAGAACGGAGTACTCATTCTGCGTCAATGAGGAAGCGCCATCAGACATCAAGGCCAAAGCAGAGGCTTTTGTCAGGTGGCTGGCTGACGATACCGAATCGTCCGGAGCCATACAGCTCTGTCTGGCGGACTATCACGCTAAAGGAGCGGAGCTGCCTCTGCCGACCGCCAAGGAGCGGGAGGAAGCGGAAGGCATAGCTATGTTCGGCGAATATATATACGATAGTATATTGAGACATATGCTGTCTGACCCGGACTGGCAACCCGATGAGATGCTTGCGTTCAGAGACGCCCTGTTCGCAGAGTGGCTCTCCGGGAATGACGGCGGCTATTGAGCGGATATGTTTGATATAGAAGAAAATCTAAAACAACTTCCCGCAACACCGGGTGTGTATCTGCATAAGGACGCGGACGGCGAGGTCATCTACGTCGGTAAAGCCTCGTCGCTCAGGAACCGCGTAAGGCAATACTTTCGACGGAGCGGACGGGACGAAAAGACCGAGGCGCTCGCTTCCCACATTGCAGAGTTTGAATATATCGTGACGGGTACGGAGGCGGAAGCGCTGTTGCTCGAAAACACGCTTATAAAACGCTATAGGCCGCGCTACAACGTCATGTTGCGGGATGACAAGACCTACCCGTACATCAAGATAACCCTCGGCGAGGAGTGGCCGCGCCTGCTGAAGACGAGAGCGCTCACAACGGACGGCAGCAAATACTTCGGCCCATACGCGGACGTCGGCGCGGTCAACCGCATTATTGCGTTACTGAATGACGTATACAGACTCAAGCGCTGCGTGCGCTCGGCATTTCCACGGAGGCACCGACCATGCCTGCACGGCCACATTGACCGTTGCCGTCTTATCTGTTCGTATACGGGCAGGGAACACGATGAGGAGCGCGAGGCTCTACACGCGGAGTACATGGAGGATATAGACAGGATTATCTCATTCCTCAAAGGCAACAGTTCGGGAGTGGAAAAGTACATCACGGAGAAAATGAATGAAGCGTCTGAGCTCATGAACTACGAAGAAGCTGCGAGGTGGCGCGATTATCTATCGTCTGCGAAAGCTGTCACAGAGAAGCAGCGCGTCGAACTGCTCTCCTCCGGGAGCATGGACATCGTACTGGCGCAGCCCTCAGCGCGGAAGACAGGGACGTCCGGCATCACCGTATTCTTTGTGCGAGATGGTAAGCTGGCGGGACGCGAGCGCCATCTGGTCGACGAAGGCGGAGAACACGAATCATCCGAAATCATCCCTTCCGAAGTGGCACCGGCGGAAGCGGTGGCCGCATTCATCTCTCAATATTATGCCAATCAGTCGTCACCCGCCAAGGAGATATTGGTTGAGGACAGCATCCCCGATGGACAGTTCATTGCGGAGGCCCTTTCGGAGAGCGCCGGGTACAGAGTGAAGATAACGGCGCCGGCCCGGGGGGCAAAGAAGGATCTGTTGCGCCTTGCGCGGCATGATGTGGACGAAGCGGCCCGCATCGAGGAGAAACGCGCCGAAGCCGCGGCGAGGAAGAAAGAGCATCTAAGCGTTCAGCTGACGGAAGCTGTAGGCGAGATGCCCGAGAACCCTCGCATTGAGGCGTACGACATATCACATACAGGAGGCGCCGACAGCGTAGGGGCCATGGTGGTGTTCTCAGGCGACAGTCCGGTGAAAAGTGATTACCGGAGATTCAGGATACGTGGAAGCGGGAAGGGAGACGACTACGCCGCCATGCAGGAGGTATTGTACCGGCGCCTTATGCGCGCAGCCTCCGGCGATCGGAGTTTCCTGCCTGTACCCGACCTCATCCTCATCGACGGCGGCAGGGGACACGTCACCGCGGCGCTGCAGGTGATAGACGCCATTTGCGCTTCGCTACATTCCGAAGCGGAGGGAGAAAATGGAGGACAAGCCGTAGGTGCGCGAGAAGTAAAAGACATACGCCTCGTCGGCATGGTCAAGGACGACAGGCACCGCACGCGTGCGCTCATCGTTCCGGACCTATGCGGAGCGCGGATCGATGACGGACATGGTTTCCCGGATAACGACAAATATGGGGAGGTAGAACTGAAAGGCAAATCCGAACTCTTTCATCTTATCGGCAGGGTGCAGGAGGAAGCCCACAGGTTCGCGGTGGATTACCACCAAAAACGCCGCGTCCGCAGCATGGCGGAGTGAACCGCCCGGATGACGCGGTTAGAGGCGCTGTAAATTTGACAACTTGCTACGGGTTGAGGTATTATGTGAAACATAGGCTTTACATAGCGTGATTCCTAAGGGAAGGGTCCGCCGAGCACTGGCGGATGAACCAGAATAAATATGACTAAGTTCCCAACATCCATAGAACGCATTTTGTTCCCAATATCTTCCAGGGGGGGGGCACGGTGATTTAAGCCCGGCCGTCGCGGCCGATTCATTCTTTCATATTAACATCGATACTGACGCGGAGCGGACTATCTGCCCCGTGTTTTTGCGTGCCTACAAACAAGATATAAAGGCAAAGGAGCGTGCATGTGCCGACTTCCCTCGGGAGCCCGGCACACGCACGTTACCGATACATTCAAGTCATCCGTTGGTATCTACGGATATCTCGCAATATACATATCAATAGTAGAAAGAAGGGAGCAACAAATGAACATGATCCGAAGGAAACAAACAGCGAGCAGGGGAGGGCGCGCGGGCTTCACCCTAGTCGAGGTCATCGTAGTCCTCGTCATCCTTGCGATACTCGCCGCCATCGCCATCCCCGCGCTGACAGGCTACATCGATAAAGCCAAAACGCGGAAAATCGAATCTGAGATGCACACACAGATGATGGCGTTGCAGACAGCGGTAAGCGAGCAGTACGCAAAAGACGGAGGGATCATGACGACATTTGCCGCGGTAGGCGCTCCTCCCGATTCCGTGTTCAATACGGTGCTTTCCCACGCTTCCATTCCGGGAACCTATCATGTTATGATTGGCGGCTATGATTCTGGTGGCAACATCGAAGCGTATGAGGACCTGACGGGAGACACAGGTAGCTTTTGGTTTGACAACAACAAATACAAAGCTTGGGGCCAAGCATTGGTGGATGCTAGCGGAAGCATGAGGAACTATAGATATTGTATAGGAGGGTATTTCGGCGAGGATGGCGATAATTGGCCCGATGTTTTGCAAGTGTTCTATATTCCAGACATCAACTCGACCGATCCGATAGATGTCGCTTTCTTAGCTACAATAGACAGTAATACTATCATTAATAAAAAACCCATGACCAACGGGTTCAACTACTATCGTTATTTCATTGGCACGAATGACAAGAAATTCGAGCGTCTGGACAGTCTGTGATAGGGAGGCGCCGGCCCCTGTGATACAATATCCGCATGAAAACACTTGGGCATCGCGATACGGGCGGGCGGTATTTCAGCACGAATATGGGCTTCCTCCTCGTGTTGCTCACGAGCTTTCTGTACGGCGTCATGCCCGCGCTCACGCAGCGCGCGTACGCCGCCGGAATGACGGTGGAGACGGTGCTGACGGGAAGGTATATCCTGGGCACTTCGCTCATCTGGATATTCATCCTCATCACGAAAAAGCCCGTGCGCGTCGGCGCGAAACAGCTAGGGCTCATGACGCTTGTAGGAGTGAACATCTTTGCGTGCGTGTTCAGCATGGCGTCCAGCTACAGATTTCTGCCCGGCGCCATAGCGTCCCTGATCACCTTTATGTACATCGTCATCGTGAACGTGATAGAGATGATTATGGGGAAGGAAAAGGCTCGCCCTACGCGTCTCCTCTGCATGTCGCTGACCATTGTTGGCCTCGTAGCCGTCGTCTATACACCCACAGGCGGGAACGCGTTGAGCGCGAAAGGCATCCTCCTCGCCCTACTGGCCGGTGCGCTCTACGCCGTCTGGGCACTCAGCATGGGTGCGAAGTCCTTCCACGGGTCCTCAGCGGAGGTCATGATGGGCTACACCTTGCTCGTCCCGACCTTCACGAACGCCGTGAAATGCGCCATATCAGGCCAGCCACTACTGCCCGACACCCCAGAGCAGTGGCTGTATATCGTTCTGCTAGGTCTCGCGCCGGGCTTCATCGCTCCAGTGATGTTCAGTACGGCCATACGCGTCATCGGCGCCGGCACTGCGTCCATCATCAACACATCGGAACCCGTCTTTGCGTACTTCGCCGGCCTCATCATCATGTCGGACCACCTGTCGTGGAACGCGACCCTCGGCGGTGCTCTCATCGTCATAGGCATTTTGCTCCTCAATATCAGCGAAAGGAAACGGCGGTGAATGATGCGGAAAACTAGTCGCTAGCTGTCAAAATCGCCGGCGGAGGTTATACTGATAAAGATGGAAGCAAAGCAATAGATAAAATTCGGCTGGACGTAGTGGCGCGTCTGCTGCTGAAAATTTGACAAGGCGTGGGGTACGGTATATTATATTTGTGGAATACAAATGGCACGCGGGATAATGCGTGTGTAGAGTGGTGATAATAAAAGAAAATGACTGAATCAACTATATCACTGGAGCGCATACAACTTCCAGATATCTCCAGGGGGGGGGCACGGTGATTTAAGCCCGGCCATCGCGGCCGATTCATTCTTTCATATTAATATTGATAAAAACGCGGAGCGGACTATCTGCCCCGCGTTTTTTACGCGTACGCTAC
>JAISLZ010000005.1 GCA_031277015.1 Eubacteriales Family XIII. Incertae Sedis bacterium
TAGGCTTCCTTCGCGTCACGAAATTGGGTTATTAAATTAATTTTGCCCCCCCCCCCGTAAATATCTGGTAGCGACATGCGATTCCAGAGGGTGTCTATTGATGTTGTGAGTTTAGTAACATTCATTCTTATTCGTCCGCCCTATATCGGCTGTTTTCCTTTTTTCCCGCATCACGCTTTGTGAGGTAAGGCGATCACCCTAGTGAGCGGTCTATCAAAAACCTGACACTCATCCCTCACCACCATCCCGCGCACCCATTGTCGTAAGTGCTATTTTTATTCCACGAACATAATATACCGCCTGCCGCGCGTTGTCAAATTTTCGTAATTGGAAAGTCTGTCAAGAACTAGCGGTATATCAAATTTAAAATCCGTCAAAGCTTTGTTTATTTGTTGTGGTATACTGATGGATATGGACGAAGGGAATACCAGAAAAACAATCATGGTCGTGGACGGCCAGGGCGGCGGACTAGGCAGGGCTGTCATTGAGAAATTACGCGAAGCCGGGCTTGACGCTGATATCCTCGCCATAGGGACCAACTCGGCCGCCACAGGTGTAATGCTCAGAGCCGGTGCGGATAGCGCCGCTACCGGAGAGAACGCCCTCATACACAATGCGAGTCGCGCGGACTTTATCGTCGGGCCTATAGGCATGATCTCCGCAAACTCAATGCTCGGCGAAATATCGCCTGCGATGGCAGGCGCAATCTCCTCCGCTCCCGGAGTGAAGATGCTCATCCCTATGGACAAATGCAACCTCTACATCAGCGGCGTATCTGACAACATGGGCATAGGCGATAAGATAGAAGACATCGCATCCAAACTGCGAGAGCTACTGGATGCATGAAAAAATCGTTGCAGCGCGACGAACTATGTAGTATACTGATAAACGAATGAAACGGGATGAACCCGCATAGCGGCAAAAGAATTTGCCTGATGTGGGTTTTATTTTTTTTGTAATTTTGACAGGAGGTATCATTTATGGCATGTTTTCTCGTACCCACAGCTGAAGCTATCGTCACGACGGTGGTTGCAAAGTGCATGAAGGACGCAGAAGTGGATCCGGCGAGCGTCGGGGACGCTGTGCAGGCGGCGAAAGAGGACGGCAGGATATCGTGGAGGACGAAGCTGTCGTGGCTCAACGGTCTGCTATGGGGCGGCGCGGTACTGCTCTGTCTGGAACACGTGTGGCATGGAGAGGTCGTGTTCTATCCTCCGTTCCTGACAGCGATGCACAGCCCTGCGGACACGGCGGTAATGCTGAAGGAGATGGGTACCGTAGGTGTAGGAATGGCCTTGCTCGTGACGGCGGTATGGGGAGTTATGATACTCATTGTGGATCGTTCACCATCCCTCAGGACGGCGCTAGCGGGAAGGAGGGGTTAGATATGACGCTCGTATTGACTCTCGTAGCGGCCATCGTCGTCACGGTCCTCCGCTTCGCAAAGCCGGATATAGCGGTGCGGAACAAGCTAGGATTGCTCGCGCTATTCTACTGGGGTGCGTCCGTCATGTGGTGCGTGGACGGCTTCGCCTCACTGGCTGAGGGCGAGGCCTTCATCGAGATATCCGGCAAGGCGGCGATGGCCGACGACGCCCTGCTCGGCATGTGTGTCGTCCTGCTCGGTCTCGTGGTCTGGGCCGTATGCAAGGCGGTGGCGCACTTCTCGGATAGGAGCCGCGCGCAGCACTAGGCCAGGCAAAACTTTTGATCAGATACTCTTAGGGACCATCCCCGTAGCGGTTGTCCCAATTGAGGTATGCCCCATAAATTCCTTCGCCACGTTGATGTACACTCCCGCGTCCTGCAGATCGGTGCAGCAAGTGTGCCGCTCAGGGCGTATAGCGTGTTAACGCCTGATGATGTATACTGATTGCAGCCTGATTAGTATGCGATGTTCATTGTGGGCTCCGTAAGGGGTGGGGTAGTTATCTTCAGGAGGATAAAATGAATAGCATCAAGCATTTATTGGTTGTATTTCTAACATGGATCCTTATTATTTAAAGGAACCATCAGGAATCGCCTATACAGAGTTATGAAAAAAGCGCTGCTCAACAAAAAGAACCTTGTCATAATGATCGTTGCGGTCATTGCCATTTTGGTTGTCGCAATGGCTGTGCTCGGCAACGACGCTGCGCGGAAGGCCGACGATGGATTGCCCGAAAAGACAGCGGATGCCGATAATGGGCTGCCAGAAAGCGAGGATAAGGATCATGGGGAGACATATATCGACATATCTGGAAATTGGCAGGAGGAAAACGACGCCAAGGTGAGACTGCGCGTCAAATCGGAATTGCATGACATAGGGAATGTCGTGAATGTCGTGGCTGAAATAGACTCAAAGACGCAGCCGGCGGAAACATCGCCCGAGGCGACCGTCAGCGTGGAAAGAGAAGGCTATGACCTTGTCGTTCGGGGCGTGTTGATCCACGGCTATACGAATTTGCTGGTTTACGATGGGCTCGGGAACATCTTTGACGCGATCAGAACTCTTTCCCTAGGCGAGTCTTTCGACGAGGAGTTCAGAATGACCAATGTCCCAGCCGGGGAATACCGTATCGTTGTCGAAAGGCTCGAAGCAGAAGGGGTGAGTGTAAGCTGCCTGCT
>JAISLZ010000049.1 GCA_031277015.1 Eubacteriales Family XIII. Incertae Sedis bacterium
TAAGTATATCATCAATCGGGAAAGGAAGCAAAAATATGTGCTTAACAAATCTGAGGGAAAGTGATATCATATTATGCATTAAAATCGTAGTTTTCGGGGAGAGGGGCCGTTTCACGGCGGAAGTATGGGATCGACATGGATATTAGAATAATAAAGACGCACCGCACGTCACGCCTGATTGCGATGATCTGTATCGTCGCTCTTACGATCACGGCCTTTGCCTGCTACAGCTACGGGGCGGAACCTCGCTACAAGGTCATGTTCTATCAACTCGCGATGACGCCGGAAGAAGGCGCGGCGCAACCTGAAGATACGATCTCGATCGCATATAACGCGCTGACGCAGTGGCCCGATGATGGTGATACGGCAAAGAATCCGGGAGCGGTCGCCTATGCGGGTGAGGAGCCGGACGCCCATCATTTCCTCGGATGGTACGAGTTCGATGCGCCAGATGACAGCCCTTACGATTTCAGTACGCCGGTCACGAAAAATCTGACCTTGTTTGCACGTTTCACCGACGATCACCTCGTCACCTTCCTGAGCGGTTTCGGAGAGTCCTTCCTGACGAAACGCGTCAAGCCGGGAGGGAAGCTGGATGAGCCGACCGACGGAGAGATGAGCCTGTTCACCGCGCCGGCCGGCAAACATTTCGACAGCAATCGCGAGCCTGGCGGGTGGACCAAGCAGGACGGAAGCGCTTACGACTTTGGATCACCGGTCTATGGAGATCTGACGCTAACTCCATCGCTCGTCGAGGGCAACTCTCTTGTATACTTCGTCTCGGAAGGCTCTCAGATACCGTTTGAGATGGTGGCCACGGGAGAAAAAGCCCGCGAACCGGACAGGCCGTCGCGCGCTGGCTATGACTTTCTCCACTGGTCTCTGACCAAAGGAGGCGCGGCTTTTGACTTTTCATCCACCGCGATCAAGGGTGACATGACACTCTACGCCGTATGGAAGCCGGCGAGCGTGGACTATACAGTGGTCATATGGCGCGAAAAGAAAAACATTACGGGTGACGCCGGCACGGATCCCTCCAACTATGAATACGCCGGGAAGTTCACACAGACGGCGACCGCGGGCACTCCCATGGATGCGATGGTTACGAATGCGCGGACGCTCTGTGCATCTCAATCACCTGTAGCCATGCCGTCGTGGACTGAGTTTGGCTTTGCGAAATCATCGAGCGAGACCGTCCTCGGCAATGGGGCGACCGTCCTCAACGTCTATTACAAGCGCGCCGTGTATACGTTTTCATTCACTCCCTATTACAGGGGTAGCGGTTTTGCGGCCACTTCCAAGGCCACGATGACGCTCGGAGGCAACACGTACACCGATACGAGCAGATACAGCTTCAAGGCGAAGTACGAGCAGGATGTCTCGGCGGTGTGGCCGGTTCAGCCTCTCGCCAAGCTCGTCGTACCGAACAGCAATTTGAATTTCCAAGGATGGAAGGTTCCGGACGTGAACACCACCTTCGTCTCAAGGGTGGTATCAGTCTCCGAAGATATACTTCCCACCTCCGGTAAGGCACAGACTCTGTCGGCGTATTACCTGAGCTCGGGAATGACGGTCAACCTGCACTATATGTTTGAAACGCCGGACGGGAAAAATATGCCCGGCGCGGTATCTTACACAGGAAGATACTACGTACAGGACGAAACATATTCTCAGTCTGCGTTCAGCGCGGGCTCGCCCTTCTCGCTGAAGGAAATCAGAGGTATGACCGCGCAGACGACCCACTCTTTACAGATGACGGACGACGGCTTTGTCTCTCCAACGGGCAAAACCCTCATCGACCAATATCTATTCTACAACCGGGTAAGATACACTATAACATTCAATTCGCAGGGCGGTTCCAACGTGTCATTTATGGCGCGCGACGGTTTCCTTCCGGGCGCTAAGCTAGCTGAATACAAACCTGACGACCCTACGCGGACAGGATATGCGTTCGAGGGTTGGTATACGGAGACGGACTACATGACTCGCTTTGACTTCGAAACCGGGACTATGCCTGACTCCAATATCATCCTCTACGCTAAGTGGACACGGAGCCCGCGTACGGTGTCCGTATACGACGGCCTCGCGAACGGATCCCTGATCGGTACGTATCGGCGGGCATACGGCGAATATATCGGAGAGCCCGAAGCGGCCCTCGCGGACGCGAGGACGAACATAAACTACAGGGTTGGCGAGGTCTACCCCGGCAAGGGAGAGTTCATAGGCTGGGTCATCCCTATCGGACCGGGAGAAAAGACTCCCCTTTCAGCCGAGCTTCCCGTGACGGGAGATATATCCGTCTATGCTGATTTCAAACCGCAGACGTTCACAGTTACATACAGATCCGGAGACGCAAAGGGCGGTATGCCTCCTGTGGATACGCAGCAGTATCAGCGCGGCGCGGACGCCCGCCTGCTCTCTCCCTCGGGCTCCAATGCGGGCGCGGGTAGGCCCGGTACCCTCGTACCGCCGGATGACCGCGAGTTCATAGGCTGGATAGACGAAAATGGGGATATACACTATCCAGGCCAGATGATACGCGTAAGAGGCGATACCGTGCTGACGGCCAAATACGCGGAGGTCGACAGGGTCGCGGTCTATGTGTACCACATCAACTACCCCGCGGATGCGCGGGACAGCAATGGCAATCCTATCACCGACCCGGGCAACCTCAAGCAGTACGTCTTGCAAGGTACAAAGTTTGACGTTCTCGGCTACGGAGCGTACAGCCCTACTCCAGAGCCCGAATCATACCGCTTCGCTGGATGGGCGGAGAGCAAGGCGGACGCGGACGCGGGCAAGGTGGCTTACAAGGGAGGAGAGACGGCCACCGCTACAAGATCCGACGACCTCAGGAAAGAATACGACCGGTGGGCTGTGTGGACGAAATATTTCCCAGTGGTCTTTGACGCGGGTTACCCCGGCAGGATGGGTTCCGGAGTCTCTCGCATCGAATACCAGATTCCGAACGGTTCTTCATTGAAGGAGCAGGGAATATCAGTTCCCATAGTAACGGCAAGGGACGGTGATACCTACAGTTTCCAGAGCTGGGAGTCATTGGGGAAAATTGTGGGTAATGACGAAATACCGGGCGCGAAGGTAACCGGTCCCGTAACCTACTCAGCGGTCTATAGCGCCTCGACTCCGCCATTCACCGATACGTATTTCGGGATCACCTTCGATGCGGGAGGCGATCACGGCGACCTCGAGTCAGGAGGAGACAGCGTCACCTATGAGGTCAAGTCAGGCGGCAGTCTGAAGTCTGACGCCGCGCTGAACAGATTACCCGAGGTAAAGACATCTCCTGACTATGAATTTCTGGGATGGGCGCCAAGCGACAGACCGACATCGTACCTGTCAGGCGATGAAAAGGAGCAGCTCCTGAATAGTCCTGTCACGAAGCCGGCCACCTACGTCGCGGTCTACGCCGGCCTTTCGGACATGGGCCCGGATAAGTACTATACTGTCACATTCGACGCGGGAGGCGTCTACGGCGTCATCTCGACAAATAAAGCCGCGTCAAGCGCGCTGTTTGTGGAGGAGGGTACACCGCTCAGTGGGGTGGACGGCTTCCGAATACCTGACGTGGATGTGAAGGACGACGACTTTATGTTCATCGGGTGGTCTCCCGCCGTGAACATGGAGTCGCCCGTGAATGAGGTGCGTACATACACGGCGAGATATGCCTATACTCCCCAAGGCATCTCCGGAAGGTTCTACGAGGTGCGCTTCGAGCTCGGCTCTGAGGGCTCATATAGGGATATTCCCGTGACCAGCTATCTAGTGGAGGAAGGCTCGAGCCTAAGCAATCTGAAGGATGCATCAGGGCATGCGATATTCGACCCCGTATATTTCAGGAGCGACAATATCGCTACGGAGAAAGATTTCTCATTCATAGGCTGGTCGCCCGACCTCGATCCGGACGCGCCCGTATACGCTCCTCGCGTCTATAGGGCATTGTACGCATATACCCCGGATCCGATATACGAGTATACGAGATTTGAAGTGGGCGAGGATGATCCCGACGATGACAGCGTACAGGCGCTCGGATACGAAGGCTATTACGATGGAATACCGCACGGCATTCGTTATCATCTGAACGACAATACGGAGCTGTCAAGCCTCATATCATTCTGGTTTGACGAGTTCGCGGTAGCGCGTTCTCCCGGAGCAAGGGCCCTACAGGTAGCGGATTCCGAGGGAAGATGGGTGGCCGGACTGCCTCCGGACGAGATACACGTAATCGACAAAGCGATCAAGCTTACCTTTGCGGCCAATGGCAGAATACCGCATGAAGCTACCCGCAAGATCATCATCAAGCCGCGTCCGATCATCCCTAAGGCCGTGCACGCGAATATCCATACGGGTGACGCTATACCCCTGCGATCTTCATACGGTTTCTCAATAAGCTATGACGGCAAGGCAAAGGACGGGAAGCTCATCGGCGACGTGTTCGATTTCGGGGCGCACAAGGGTGAATTTGTGAGGGACGATGTGCAGATAGCAACGACTTATATGCAGGGTAATCCCAAAGGGGATTATCCGATATACGCAAAGGCCGGGGTATACGGCGATTATGAGATATATGAGGGCTCGGAAGGAAGCTGGCCGGCCTTTGCTGGTTGGCGTCTCGCCGGCGTACTGCACGTCAGCGCGCGATCGGTGGACCCAGGCAATGGCAGTGACGACGAAGATGGTTCAAACGCAGACGACGATGGGAAAGGCGGAGGGGCAAGCGACACCGGAGACGGTTCGCATCCCGCGCTCTGGACCGCATTGCTCGTCATCTCGTCTGTTTTTCTCGTCGTGTTGATCTCAGCGAGCAGGCGTACGCGCAAACGAGCAATTCGGTTCTAATTCGCTAAAAAAGGCTATCCCGTCGTAGCGAGGTAGCCTTTTATCTTACTTTGCCTTATATATCGAGGTCTCAGTCGCCGAATGGATTGCTGTCGCCAAATGGATCGGACGGATCGATCCCGCGGTTGTTATTCCCGGAACCGCTCTGTGGTTCGTTCCATTCGCCGTATACATCGCTCTGATCGGCGAGCGTCACATCGGTCTGGGCTTCCTCGCCGTCGCGCACGTAGACAACCTTCGCGACATCACCTACGGAATAGTTCAGCAAAGCTTTGATGAGGTCTCCGCTCGTTTCTACGGTCTTGCCATCTACGGACGTGATGATATCTTTCATCTTCAGACCCGCGTTATCGGCCGGTGAATCTCCGCTCACCGCGGTGATGAACGCTCCCTTCACTCCGGATTTGAGTCCGAGATTGGGGTATTGTTCCGCTATGGTACTCGCGTCGGCCGCGCTGACGCCCATGTAGACGCGTTCGAAGCTACCCGTGCTGATGACCTTATCGACGATGGGCTTCGCGATATTGATGGGTATGGCGAAGCCCATACCCTCGGCCTGAGCCTTGGCCGTATTGACCCCGATGACCTTGCCCTCCTTATCGAGGAGAGGACCTCCGCTGTTGCCGCTGTTGATGGCGGCGTCAACCTGAATGAGGCCTTCCATCGTAGTGACTTTGCTACCATCCGTCGCGCTGATGGAACGATCGAGACCGCTGACGACGCCCTGAGTGATGCTGCCGTTGAAGTCTAGTCCCAGTGGGTTGCCAATTGCCGCGACATATGAGCCTATCCTCACTTTGTCGGAGTCGCCGAGTTCCGCAGGCTTCAGCTTCTTGCCCGTTATGTTGGCCTTTACTATCGCGAGATCGAGCGATCTGTCGTTCCATAGGAGCTTGCCCTGCGCCGTGGAACCGTCGGAGAGCAATATTTCCAACTTCTCTACTTCTCCGTCCAGTACGACATGGCTGTTCGTAAGGATGTAGCCCGAGGCGTCGACTATGATGCCCGTACCTACGCCGCCGCTTTCCTGACTGCCAAAATCAAACCCGAAATAACTACCGCCCTCAGTGGTCATGGTTGAGGTGATGCCAACCACGGAATCGAGCACCTTCTGCGCGACAGCCTCCGTCGTACCGATTTCTGAATTGGGCGTAATATTGATGTTCGACCCAGTGGCTGCGCCGACAGGCGAAACTTTTCCGCTCATATTGGAACCGATGATGCCGCCAGTAATCCCGGACGCTATCATCGCCACAATGATGATAACCACGAGGATAGAGAATCTCCTTCGATCCACCAGCGCAGACTTCACGTGAGCCTCGGAGGTCGCTGCTCCAGCAGGCGCGGGACGCGAAGTGGTATACCCGGAGTAGTATCCCGTGTCAGCCCCCGCATGAGCACCGTAATAACCGCCGTTGCCGGGCGTGCCAAACCACGCTGTTCCGCCCTGCCCGTCCGGCCTCGGCTCGGGGCGCGGCGGCGCTTCATCCTGACGGTAATATTCATCTGCGGAGCCATATCCCCTGGATATATCCTGGCCGTTCACTTTGCCATATACGCGAGGCCGGGCCGACTCCGCGCCCTTATGCGCCTGCCCGGATTCGGGGCGTGTATGATCCGGTTGCCGTACGTCCCTGCCCGCGCTGTCCACTTCATTAAAAAGATCCCTGTAGTCCATTGTTGACCTCCCTCTTTGCCATTAACCGACATAATCCATTTTTATTATATACCAATCATAGACGCCGTCCCTTAAAGGTTCCTTAACTTTTCAGCTTGAAATTTTACCGGACGGCCGATCGTACGCATGATCTTCCCCGCCAGCACACCAAATGGAGGTTTGAGTGAAAACAAAAAAACCGTAGCTATAGAGAGACCGACGGGAATCAGGGACATAACCGGACGCACAGACATGTCCGCGCCGGCGACGATGTGGGCCATAAATGGAACGGACGCGGTGGTACCGAGCAACCGCAAAAGCAACAAATGCCAAATATAGATACTTATAGTATTACTCCCAAGGCGCGTGTAGAACATCGCGCGTGCGGGCACGATGACCATGACGCAAAAGCTGAGCGCCGAGGCTATAGCATACCACATCAATCGCATTACAGGGCCATACGAGGCGAGATCAGCGAAACGATAATACGGATTGCGCGCGGACAATATACCGCGGACTACGAGCCACTGTTCCGGCATGAGAAATATCGTGACTCCAACGGCCACGAGTACGGACATAGCGAATATGGTCATCGTCTTCCCGCACGGAAGCCATATCCGGCCGTTCCCCGCGGCATATGTCCGTCGATGAACACCAGCGAGCCTTTCGGGACCTATATAAAGACCCGCCAGAAAGAATGGCGCGAAACAGATCACGCGCGAAAGCGCGAGGAAATCATCAAAGCTATCGAAGTACCCTATCACGACCGCCGCCAGCGCCACCAAGGCGATGACGAGCGCTTTCCGTCGCACGCCGAGCCTTCTGCCCGCACCTCCGGTCAGGGCGCACACGAAGGTAAGTATACCGCATGCGAGGAAATACCAGCTCGCGTTCCTCACCGAGAGAGGATTGAAGACCACATCCCTGCCGGCCCCTAAGCGCTCGACAATGAAGATGCTGAAATTCAGCATCAGGTAAAGCACGATGAAGCTCGCAGCGCGAGCGATGCCCGTACGACGCTCCGGGAGCTCGCCGGGCGCAAGATCGTAGCCGAGCGCGCGCCTCGAGAATATGCCTGTCACAAACATGAACAGGGGCATGTGAAATATGTAGATAAAAAAATACAGGCGCGCATACACGGGAAATACGTTCCTGAACGGATCGATGGCATGACCTAGGACGACAAGGGTGATAAGGATGAATTTGAGGTTGTCGAAATAGGCGATACGGCCTTCTTCGTAACGGCCCTGAATGCGGTGCATCTACCCGTATTCCCTCTCTATCTCATCGTATATCCTGCCTCGGTTCTCACGGTCATGATACGTGAAAAAATCCCGCGCGCGCGCAGCATATGCCCCGTCAGAGCCAGCGTCCGTATCCGTTTCGACGAGCTCCGACAGACACGCGACAAGCTCCGCTACATCTTTAGTAACCGTGCCGAATCCAATCGTCCCGCAATCGAAAGCACCACTGTCATACGTGGGAGACAACTCGCCAGGGTGGTAATAGATAATAGGTTTACTCATATACGCGAAATCATACTGAACGTCGCTGTAGTCCGTAATCAGGACGTCGGCCTGGTTGAGGTACTGGCCATACCCCTTTACCGTCGAGGCGGCCACCTCTACCGGCCCACCCGCGTATCCCTCAAAGTCGGGGGCCTGCGCGGATATCCCGGGGTGGAGCAACAGGACGAGCCTGTACCCGCTATCTTCGAGCAGGGATAGAACCTGTTCATTCGTTATCAGATCCCTGTACACGCCAAAATACGCCGTATCCTTGAACTCCGGGCTGTACTCGCCAGGCACCCATGCGCGGCTGCTGCCGGCCGCACATGACCCGTGCCATGTCGGGGCGAGCAGCACGATGCCCTCGGGATAGGAAACGCGTCCGTCGAACCGTGGGAGCCCCGTGACCTTGACCATCTCCGGGGAATAGCCGTATACGCCGAGACGCAAGTTGTCCGCTTCCTTCTCTGAAGCGCAAAAGTACATCTCCGTATTGTCTATGTACCTCGCCCGGGAACCGGGCGCGCTCCGCATTGCAAGGCCGTGTTGTATGCAGACGACATGCGCAGAGAACAGGTCTGCCAGCCATCTCTTCTCGAAGCTGTCCAGCCCGAGGAAGCCCATGGCGTCGTGATGGGTGGCGAAGACGACGTCGGCCTGGACGGCTAGGAGCTTGCGGTATGGGGATTCGGACGCGTGGATCTTGTACTCGTCGCGTTTCAGGGTGAAGTAGGCGCCCGAAAGATTTGAGGCAATGTAGCGGTGCCGCCCGACGGGGCCGCCCTCCGCGCGGCATCTGTCCGAGCTGTACTCAAAGAGATACTGCCCGTTATCGCCACCCATGTATATCCTGTCGTAATAGAGCCTCATCTTCAGCCGCCTGAAATAAGGGCGGGTGATGAAACAGGCGGCTCTGAGGACCAGTTCGAACAGCTTCTTGGTGAACGGGATCTTTGCGCGAGCCAGGCTGCGGAGGGCGCGCCTTTCGTTCTTCAGCCTCAGCGATACGGAAGGCATACATACCTTGATGGAGCTAGAGACGGGGTCGTACTCGAGGGCGAACGTACCGTAGTCCTTGTACAGGCATCCGAGGCCGGGGCTGATCCCGGCTTGCGGGGCCGCGAACACTATGCGGAGGCGGGACGGATCTTCCGTCCGGGCAGCCGCATCGCCATCCTCACCGTCAACGCCATTCCCGCTGTCAACGCTGCCATCGCCGACACCGGGAGCGCCGGCATCCCCGCCGTCTTTGCGGACGAAGTATATCTCATCCCCTTCCACGAGCGACGCGATATCGATGTCGGCCTCGAAGGTGCGGAAGGACACGAGGGTCCTGCCGAAATACTTGATCTCGGCGTAATGCCCTGCGTCCGGAAGGGGTATCTCCCTCTCGCCCACGTGCATGGCCGTCTCCGCCGGCTCCATCGCCATCGCCTTCGCCTGTTGAGCATCCTGTTCAGGCTCGTCCGCCCCATCCGCAGGCAGAGCCCGCTCTATGTCCCCTATCCTCTCGGTGTCCGAATACCCTTCGATGAGCAGCCGCCCGCGCAGTGGCATTATGCTGCGTATGTTTACGGCCGGCGCGCGCCGCCCCTGGTCCGTCCCGTCCGCATGCCCGCCTATCCTGAGCAGAAAGCGTTTGAAATGCTCGGGCACGCGCGCCGCGCGTATAGGCGCGGCGCCAGGGAGCAGGGATACGGCCTTCGATACAAGCCCGATGAACTCCGCAAACCCGCCTTCATCTAGCACATCCCTGCCGGCATCCCCCGCATTGCGCGCAAAACGACTGAACAGCGCGCCGACAGGATCGCTCTCCGCGCCGCTCTCTATGGCCGGTATCAGCTCATCCCGGAGACTTTCTATGTACCAGGATTTCTGAAATTGTAGTTCTCTCTTATCCATTTTCCCCTTATTATACACCAAAAAAAATTGTTCGTTTAGGTCAGGTGGATTTGGATTCATGAACGTCCCCGCATCTGCCAAGTACGCGATCATCAGGGAGATGGCGTGCCGTGACAGCAACTTGCTGAACGGGAAATTCGAGACGCGCGGCCCTCGCGCCGTCCTTCTGACTGACATCACC
>JAISLZ010000055.1 GCA_031277015.1 Eubacteriales Family XIII. Incertae Sedis bacterium
GTAGCGTACGCGTAAAAAACGCGGGGCAGATAGTCCGCTCCGCGTTTTTATCAATATTAATATGAAAGAATGAATCGGCCGCGATGGCCGGGCTTAAATCACCGTGCCCCCCCCCTGGATATATCTGGAAGTTGTATGCGCTCCAGTGATCTAGCTGATTCAGTCATTTTCTTTTATTACCACCACTCTACACACGCATTATCCCGCGTGCCATTTGTATTCCACAAATATAATATACCGTATCCCGCGCCTTGTCAAATTTTGTGTTTGTTACATGTGGGTGCACTGCCTCAATAGACGCACGAAAAGGATTCACAGATATCTCATCGGATTCCTAGGGGTACCATCTATCCTCACCTCGAAGTGCAGATGTGGGCCGGTTGAACTGCCTGTACTACCCACTCTACCGACCTGCTGACCCCGGCCTATGCGTTCTCCGGCGCTGACGCTGATCGAGCTCAGATGCGCGTAATAAGTGACGACACCACCACCGTGATTGACCGTAACTAAATTACCATATCCCCCGTTCCATCCGGCGGATATCACCGTACCATCCTCGGAGGAATAGGCGGGTGTACCCATTGGCGCTCTGAAATCCACTCCCGTATGCTGCTTGTACGTACCCGAGATCGGATGCGTGCGTCCGCCAAACCCGGACGATATCGAAATCCCGCGTAATGGCTTTCCCAAGCTGCCGCCGCCTTCCGTATAATACCAGCCATCCATTTCCTTAGTGCCGACCAGTATGATCTCATCTACCGGCTCCTTGACTATTTCCGATGAAAGCTCGTCACTTTCTATTACGTCCCCGTTGACCTTCACCTGCTCTAACGTCACTCTTTTCTTTCCCTTACTGCCCTCTTTCTTTACCTTAGTCTGCCCCTCATATATCTCGTCGGACTTTTGTTTGACAGTGCCATAACCTATGGATTCTTCACTCGTGACGATCTCCGTCGTTTTCACATGAACGAAAGGCTCGACATCGTTCAGTTTGAGAATATCGCCCGTATGTACCATATCCGCATCAATGCCGGGATTGGCCTGCACTATTTCGTCTATATCGTATCCTGTAGCCTCCGATATGCCCCACAGCGTATCGCCATCCTTTATCTCTATCTTCTTCTCGATCTCGTTACCCGTAAGGAGATAGTCTATCGCCTCACGCGTAGCCTGAAGCGCGCCGATATCTACCGTCGCGCCGGTTACCTCTACATCGTCCTGCCATTCGTATTCAGCGCCATCGGCGTTGATATATTTGCCGGCTATACCGTCCAAAACAGCCTGCGCTTCATCCTTAGTGGGCAGGTTGACCAAGGGCGCGCCATTGACATTGATCGCATATCCGCTGACTTTGACCGCATCCGCTTTCAGCAACACGTCCTTTAGCTCATCCGCTTTTATCGTATCCGTCTTGTCGCCGCTCCGTACAGCGTCGGCGAGCGCTATCTTTCCGTCGTTTATGACGATATCCGCACCATCGTTGGCTTCGGCGATCTCCGCTTTGACGTCGGCTACCAGCGCTACGAAAGACGCTTTGTCTTCTACATACCCCAGCTCGGCACCTCCCACAGAGACTCCCACAGCATGGCTATTCACTATCGCGAAGGCTATGATGATGACGGCTATCGCGCCTGCGGCACCACCCGCGATCCACGCTATAGCCGTTCTGCTAAGGCGCACCGGATATTTGAATGAACCGAACAGCGAGTCGTCCTCACGCACGGGTTCACTTGGCATAGCCTTCTCGCCCCGTTTTTTCCGCGGCTTCATGGGGGTCTCGATCTTTTCATCCGGCTCATTTTCAGGTCCGTAATTGAAAGAGGCGCGCTTCTTGCTCTCCGCCTCACCGGATGTATCAGACCTCGCGTCCGCCAGTTCGCGTAGAGCTCTTTCGGCTTCTCTCTCCTCATCTTCGCGTTCGGTGTCGCGCACCAACGACCCGGAAAACTTGCCAAAGATATTCCTCATGCCTTCGCGCGCGATGAAGATCGCCGCAGCGGTCTTCATCTTTGAGCCGTCGTCTTCACCGTGGACGCGCTTTGCAGCCTCCGCCCTGCGCCTTTCACGACGCTCGCGTATGCGCTTTGCATCCTCGTCTTCCTGCTCCCACATGCTAAATATGTCGGGTTCCTTTTCCTTGAACAGGTCGCCAAGCCTGAACGAAGCATCCTGCCTTTCGGATATATCCGGCCGGGTGTATTCAAAACCTGCATCCACAGGCTCTTTCTTTCGTGGCGCTTTGGAAGCTTTGGCAGTGGATGTTTCAACGCGCCTGGGTTCGGCTTTCCGCGCTTCGGTACGCCGAGGTCCGGTTTTCCGTGTTTCAGTACGCTGAGGTTCGGCTCTCCGGGCTTCGACAATCCGAGGTTCGTCTATACGGGATTCAGCATCCCTGGCACGCACGGGATTCACGGGCTTGACTCGTCGCTCCTGCTCTATGCGCTGCCTTACGGGCGCCTCATCCTCAGGAGATTCCGTCATCTGTGTCTTTCCGCCATGACGCTCCTGCCTTGGCCGATGCACAGATGGCGAAGGTTCATGTGACGATGGCTCCTCGTCGTATGTCTCATCACTGTCACCTATGATATTCTTGATCTTCCAAAAGGCGCCCGTCGCTCGATTCTTCAGCCTGTTCTGTTCTTCGTATTCGCGCTCCTTCTCGTCCTCCTCATCAAAGAGCGTAAAGAGTCTCGCTTTAATCTCGGCGATCCTCTCCTCCTCGCTCGTACTGTCCCGCTCCGCGATGGTGGTCCTCTTTCCCGACATGGTATAAAGAGGCATAGATTTATCGGTGGGGCGCTGAGTGCTTGGGCGCCGCGCACCCGTTCTCGTGCTTCTCACTCGTCCCGTTTCCGCGTCCTGAGGCGCAAGTTTTTTCTTTCCCATTAATCCGGCTACTCCTTTTATTACAGAAATATTACAGGGAAATGGGCGTTTAGTCAATCGTGAAATATAGCAAATCGCCGCTTTTCAATCAAACTTCAATATGTTCAGCCAATCTTCACAAACGCCCGAACGAGCCAACTTTCCTCATAAACAGCGCAAAACCAAGCCCTCAGACTACCTGGGCGGCTATCGTATCGATTCGTCGTCTTACATAATTTAACAGTCTATACGTCGAACTCCCTTATGTCGAGAGTGATGCCCAGCTCCGCCGCCGATTCAAAATAGTAGTCGGCCTCGTTGTCCGTGAGCATGTCCGACGTGATGAAGCCCGTCTGCGTGTATATGTCATTCGCAAAGAGCTTCGTGAACAGCGCGCCGCCCTGGCCCGTTATATACATCTCCGCGGATATGCCGGATTTCTCGTAGGACTCCACTAGCCCCGGCGCGTATACATGGACCTCGACCCTCCTGCCCTTGCCGCCCTTCTGTCCGTACGCCTCGACCACCATCGCCCCGGTGTCGGAGACGAGGCCTTCGGAGATGATCTCGCCGATCTCATCCTTCGTCTTCGGCGGGTTCGGCAGATGGGCGAGCACGACATCGAAGGGGACCACCTTGCGCCCGTTCACTTCCTCCTCGTCATGCGAGAGCAGGCCGGCCCGGTAGAGCGGCTCCGCAAATTCGATACCTACGCCGCCGTACTTGAAGTACGCGTTCTTTACGCCCTTAAAGTGCGAATCCGAGTGCAGGCCGTAGTAGACGGGCTCGTCGTGCGCGTGCTCGACCAGTCGCACTTCGCTATCCAGATAATCGTACTTGCGGTAGATCGGCAGGCCGAATGCGGGCGTGCGAACGATCTCGCCGTCGATGAAGGCGTAGGCGTCCTCGCTCATGTCGGACAGGGCGGTGACGGGCGACCACCAGTAGGGCTGGAAACGTTTCGTCTCCACTCCCTCGTAGACGTTGTTGTAGAGATCCGTGCAGGAATCGAGGTACCTCACAGCAATACACGACGCTACGCATATCAGGCCCGGCGCCGAGCCCGTGCCCATGACGCCGAGCCTGCCTATGGCCTTGAACTTCGGGCCATACTCGTCCAGCAGGTAGCGGATGCCCACGAGCCACGGGTCTTCGCCCTCCTTCGCCTCCACTATCCCCTCGGGCGCGGCGAAGTCCTGGTAGTTCGCACCTGCGGCAAGCGCGGCCTCTATCACGTTCTTGCCGAACTCGAGCGGCAGCGCGTTCACAACCAGGTCTGCGCCACGCGCGAGTGCCTCCACCGCGCCGTAGTCGCTGGCGTCGACCTGAGCCCCCTTCGCCTTTTTCAGTATCTTCACGAGTGCGTCCACCGCCCCGGAGTCGTAGTCGGCGCATACTATCTCGTCAACGCCCGGCTCTTCGTCCATGCGCTGCGCCACCGTCGAACCCTGCGCGCCTGTCCCCAGTACAAGTATCTTCTTTCCCATCTCCATTGTGCGTAATGCGCTTACCGCATCACACGCCTCCTTTCCGCAATGACCTTAGAACTAACATACAACAATACGATAACTTTCATGCAACAGGAGTTTAAGTAAACAGCTGCGCCACACTAATGAAATACTGATCAATCAAAACCGAGGATTTCAAGCAGTTCGGCGGCGAGCCCCGTCTCATACTCGGCGAACACCTTGAATCCGGCGGCAGCGAGTGTTTCAGCGGCGATTCCCATGCCAGGAACCTTCGCTCCGGAGAACGTGCCGTCGTGAATGAGGCGAGCGCCACACGACGGGCTGCCGTCTTTGAATATTGCGAAGGCTACGTCGTGTTCGTCGGCTATGCTCAGAGCGAGTTCCGCACCCCTTGCAAAGGCCATAGTCACGTCACTGCCGTCTTTAGCCATCACACTGCCACCCACACGCTGCGCCTCAACGCGCGGTACACCCAAACCGCCCAGTATCTCGGGACAGACCGGCACAAAACGGCCTTCGGCTTTCCATTTCAGAAATAACGGATCCATGCACTGTATTTCCGCGCCGTCGTATCGCACTGGCCGACCGCCGTACAGGCATTCAGAGACCAATATTTTTCTCATACTTCGGCCTCGATGTCCAGCATTCCTGAGCTACCGAATATATCCGTCACACGAACCCTGATAGTGACTTTCCCTGAACGCCGGATGAGTAGCCGCAGACAGTCCTTTCCGTAGGCGGTGTGTTGCGGTCTAAACGGATCGTCACCGGACTCACATGGATGTTCACCGCCCAGGCCGCCAATAATGCCGTACCCCGAAATATGCGCGTCCCCCTCTCCTCCCAATAGCCCGGCGCTCATGCCGGCCATGAAGCATTCAGGTGTATCCTGGGCCATGCCGATGAGCGCGGCAACCTGTGGCATATCCACGCCGAGTGCGATTTCGGGGATGGTATACGAGGATGGCATGATGGTGACGAGAGCGGCTCCTGTACCCGGGGTGCGCTCCACCCGTACGTCCAGCTCCCATGATGGGGCATCTCTTCCAGATTCCGGCAAGTTATCGGCAACCGTGCATCTGCCGCACAGGATTTCAAAGGCTGCGCCTAGACCCACCATACGCCTCTCCGTGTGAAGCGAAGCAAGCGGACTGGAGTCTATGGTTACCCATCGCCTGCCCGCCCTCTCGCATACGGCCGCGAGCGTGCCGGAGCCGCCGAACATATCGAGGCAAAGGTCGCCTGGCGCGGTGCAGGACGCCACGATACGATCAATGAGCGCCTCAGGCTTCTGTGTCGCGTACCCCGTTCGTTCACCTGATGTGCGCCCAACCATGTCTATACGCCATACGTCCCTCATATTCACGAGAGTATACCAACCGCCCTCGTCACAATACTCCTTCACACCTTTGAAATTATAGGGCCTGCAATCCCTGTTGTAGCTTTTCTCGAGCATAGGATAGAATACGTGCAACTTAGGGTCTTTAGCGTAAAAGAGCAACGTGTCATGTTTGCGGGCAAAATGTTTTTTCGTCGCTCCACCGCTACTGTAATGCCATATCACCTCGTTCATCAGGTACTCGGTACCGCCGAAAATATGATCGGCGAGTATCTTCACGTAGTGAGCGGCGTGATGGTCCAGGTGAATCCACAGGCTACCGTTATCTGCAAGCAGATCGCGCGCCGCCGTAATGCGTTCCGCCAGCATCGTCAGATAACGCGCGAGCGCCTTATCACCCCGCGCTCCATCCGAGCTATACGTGTCACCCCACATATCACTGAAAGCATGGACGGGCAGCTTGATATCGCCGCACGACGTGCCGGGCAGCTTGATCTTCTGCCCGTATTTTTCTTTTGTAAAAAAGGGCGGATCCATGTAGATAAGGGTAGGCGCATCCTGAATGCCCGCTCTGACCGCGGCGAGCATAGTCTTGGCCACGCGTAGGTTGTCGCCCGTGATGACCCTCCCTGGCTCGGAGACCCTGCCGGAGAGAGCGCCTTCATAACTGTCCATAATCGCCTCATACCAGATATCCGCGGGGATGGTACCATGTTCCCACGTTTCCCGTACGTTTGCCGCTATTTCGGAAAGTTTATCCAAAATATTCATTCGATTATAGCGCCATTTTCATATTATGTTCCAATAAAGCAAAGCCAACCCTTGCTATCCCTTCCCTGTAATCAATTATTACAACTTCCGCGGCGCCACATCCAGGCACTCCTACATCAGACTCCGCTATTTAAGCCCGAACACGGGGAGCTCGCGGCGCACCTTCTCCATGTACCCGAGGTCTATCTCGCCGAATACGACCGTCTCCTCCGTAGCGGCGGCGGCGCGTAGGTCCCCCCACGGGTCCGCGATAATCGAGTGTGCCCAACTTTTGAATTTCAACTCGTCGGAACGCGCCGGGGCGCAGGCCGCGAAATAGAACTGGTTGTCGAGCGCCCGCGAGCGCGCGAGGAGCTCCCAGTGCGCGGCGCCGGTGGCGAGGGTGAATGCCGCGGGCAACACGGCCAGGTGGCAGCCGGCCGCCGCCATCCGGGAGAACATATCCGCAAAGCGCACGTCGAAGCATATCGCGACGCCTATCTTCCCAAGCTCGGTATCCACCACCGTGACGCCATCCCCAGGGGCAAGCGTGTCCGATTCCCTGAACGAAGGCCCGCCCGCGACGTCTATGTCGAAGAGATGGACCTTGCGGTGCTTGCCGATAAGCCCGCCGTCCGGGCCGAATATGAACGATGTGTTGTAGAGCTTGCCGCCAGCGCTCTCGGGCACGGAACCGCCGACGAGATAGACGCCGTGCTCGCGCGCGAGCCCCGACATAAATGCGAACGAAGGCCCGCCCTCCGCCTCGGCGTAGACGGGGAAGTACTCGCTTCCGTACGGGCAGTTCCACATCTCGGGCATGGCGACGACGCGCGCGCCCGAAACGGCGGCCCGGCTCACATGGCGGGCCGCTCTTTCAAAACTTTTATCCCTGTCCTCCGACGGGGAGAACTGGCATAACGCAAGTGTATATTTTTTATTCATAGCAAAACCTCACGAAAGGCATCAATGCAAGGCCCTACGCGTGGCGTCACGCTCCCTGCCGCAAAGCCCTCAGCAGCCGTAGGGGGCGATGAGCTCGAAGTCCTTGACGTCTTCCGAGAGTTCGTCGATGTCGGCGGACAGGCTGACGATGAAGTCGATCTCGTGCTGCTCGCTTATCACCTTGAGACGCGCGAGGAATTCGGGAATGTCCTCCGTGTTCACGTCCGCGTGCTTCAGGATGCTGTCGATAAAAATGGCTTCGATGTCGTGATCCGAACTGATGATGCCGTAGAGGAAGCCGATGTATTCGTCGCTGTTCGTAATCTCGTCGTAGTCGTCCATGCAAACGACACGGATCTCGTGGATAAGGTCGTAGGTAAGGCGGTAGTTCTTGTTGATGAATACGATATGGCCGTCGCTTTCCTTCGCCCTCTTGTTCGCGAGGTCGATCATCGTCTTCGTCTTGCCTGTGCCCTTGTGACCTATTATGAGATGTACCATGAAGCAGCTCCTTTCATCATCGAATGCGCCCTAGGGAAGCGCTGATTAATACCATGTTGATTATACCGTCAAACCTTTACGATGTCTATTCCCGTTTTGTGCCCGTTGAGGTCGTATTCATCCGCGTAGCTGTCCGCGATCCGCGTAAGGCTGCGGGCTAGCGTCTCTTTCATGATGTATTCCCTGTATTCGCCGATGGCCGCGGCGACTTCCGCGTCGCCGCCGTAGCGGATGCCTATGTTGTCCATCATCTCAAGCCCGGCCTGCTTGCGAAGCTGCTGCACCTTGGAGACGAATTCCCGCATGAGGCCCTCGCTGACGAGCCCTTCCGTGAGCGTCGTGTCGAGTATCGCGAACACGCCGCCCTCCATGGCGACGGCGAAGCCTTCCTTGGCCGCTATGCTAGCGGTGATGAAACCCCTCTCTATCGCCACCTCGTCCTCGGCGAGCTTGTCTGTGCCACCGCCCACCACCTTCGCGCCGGAGAGCGACCAGACGATGGGCCCGTCTCCCTCAAACGCTCCGAGCAGGGCCGCCGCGTCAGCACGCGCGACGGAGGCCGCAAAATCCTTCATCCTAGCGCCGAGTTTCGGGCCCGCCGCCTTGAAATCCGGCTTGACGCTGTAGTCCATATATTCCGCAAGGTCGTCCTCGTACCTGACGGACTTGACATTCAGTTCCTCCTTGATCAGCCCCTCCATATCGCCTATGACATCCCTGTGTCTGCCGTCTACGAGGACGGCGGGCAGGGGCTGCCTGACCTTGATGCGCTCGCTCTCGCGAATGCCGCGGCCGAGGCCGACTATGGTCCTGACGAGATCCATCTTGCCCTCAAGCTCGGCGTCTATCAGGCTTTCGTCCGGCTCCGGGTAGAGGGACAGATGGACTGACTCCTCGCCCGTGAGCTTCGTGTATATCTCGTCCGTGATGAAGGGGGCCATCGGCGCTGCGAGCTGCGCGACGCCCTTCAGTATCTCGTATGTGGTCGCGTAGACGGCCTTTTTGTCGTCCGTAAGGCTCTCGGCCCAGAACCTGCGCCGCGCCCTGCGTATATACCAGTTTGACAGGTCCTCGATCACAAAGTCCTGTATGCGGCGCGCGGCCTTCATGTGGTCGTAGGCGTCCATGTCCGATATCACGCCTTCGATGAGCCTGTTATACCGCGACAGTATCCACCTGTCGAGTTCCGGCCTGGAGGCGTAGGGCGAATCGTACGCGCGCGGGTCCACACCGTCCTGGTTCGCGTACAGCGCGAAAAAGTAATATGTGTTGCGCAGCGTGCCGAAGAATTTCCCCGCCACGTCGCGCACGCCTTCCTCGTCGTAGCGCGTCGGCGACCACGCGGGGGACGTGCATAGCAGATACCACCTCGTGGCGTCCGCGCCGAACTTGTCGAATTGCCCGAAGGGATCCACCGCGTTGCCCTTCGTCTTCGACATCTTGACGCCGTCACGGTCGAGGATGAGGTCGTTCACGAGCACATTGCGGTAGGGCGCGGCGCCCTTCACGAGCGTGGATATGGCCATGAGCGAATAGAACCATCCCCTGGTCTGGTCGATGCCCTCGCAGATGAAATCCGCGGGGAACAGCCCGGCGTCGAATTCCCCCTCGCGCTCGAACGGCCAGTGGTGCTGCGCGAACGGCATGGAGCCGGAGTCGAACCAACAGTCTATGACATCGGGTATGCGGTTCATTCCCGCGCCGCACTCGTCGCAGGGTATATGTATAAAATCGACATACGGCCTGTGCAGCTCGATATCCGGAACGCCGTCATCCCCGTCAGGTATGCGCTCCGAAGCGAGCTGTTGCAACTCCTTTCGCGAGCCCACGCACTTCAGCGCCCCGCAATCCGGGCAGCGCCAAATCGGTATCGGCATGCCCCAGTAGCGGCTCCGCGATATGGCCCAGTCCTTCACGTTCTCTATCCAGTTGCCGAACCTCTTCTCCCCGATGAAGTCCGGATGCCAGTTGGCGCTGTCGTTGTTCGCGATGAGCTCTTCACGGAGCTTCGTCATCTCAATGTACCAACTCGGCTTGCTGTAGTATATGAGCGGCGTGTCGCAGCGCCAACAGAACGGGTAATTGTGTTCAACCTTCTCCTTTGAGAACAGCTTGCCCTCTTCGGCGAGCCATTTGATGATGTCTACGTCAAGCCCGTCCTCCATCACGAAGCGGCCCTTCCACGGGGTCGCCGTATATCTGCCGTCCTCGTCCACGGGGTTCGGCACGGGCAGGCCGTACCTGCGCCCGGTCAGCGCGTCGTCCTCTCCGAAGGCCGGAGCGGTATGGACTATGCCCGTGCCGTCATCCGTCGTGACGTAATCCGCCACAGTGACATAGAAAGCGCGCGCGCGAGGGAAGCTAGCCGCCACATCCACGAACGGCATGAGCTGCTCGTACTCCATCCCTTCTAGGGACTCGCCTTTGACCGTTTCCACCACATCGTATGCGCCCGTCCCTATGACCTTGTTCGCGAGAGCCTTCGCGACGTATACGGCCTTACCACCGTGAAGCTTCGCGACCTCGCCGAGCCCCACGCCGCTCGCTTCCATCTCGGCTGCGGTCTTCACTCGGGCTTTCACATATTCTATGTCCGCGCCGACGGTCAGGGAAACGTTCGACGCGAGGGTCCACGGAGTCGTCGTCCACGCGAGGAAATATTCGTCCGCGCCCTTACGCTTGAAAAGGGCCGTGACGGTGTTCGTCTTGACCATCTTGTATCCCTGGCTCACCTCGTGCGCGGCCAGACCCGTGCCGCAACGCGGGCAGTAAGGCAACACCTTGTGGCCTTCGTAGATGAGCCCCCTATCGAAGATGCCCTTGAGGATATGCCACTCGGTCTCGATGTAGTCGTTGTCTAAAGTGATATACGGGTCGTCCATGTCGCAGAGGAAACCCATGCGGCGGCTCATCTCGCGCCACTGCCCCTCGTACTTCCATACGGACTCGCGGCACTTCTCGTTGAACCTGTCTATGCCGTATGCCTCGATGTCCTTCTTCGTGAAGAGCCCGAGCTCCTTCTCGACCTCGATCTCGACCGGCAGCCCGTGCGTGTCCCATCCCGCCTTGCGCGGTACGCGATAGCCCTGCATCGTCTTGTGGCGGTTGACCGAATCCTTCAGCGCGCGCGACATGACATGGTGGATGCCCGGCCTGCCGTTGGCCGTCGGCGGCCCCTCGTAAAATATAAACGTAGGCGCATCCTTGCGCCCGTCCACGCATTTTTCGAGAAGATGCCCGTCCTCCCATGCCTGCGCCTGCTCGTTCTGGAGCTCGGCTATATTCTTTTCCGACAGATGCTTGAACATATTTCTCCCTTTTTCAATGAATACATGGCCGTAGCCGCGGCAAACAGCGTACGCAATGCGGATGACAGCATATGCCGCCATCTGCCAAGGCGCCCTTCTATTATACAGAAAAACCGGCGCAATGGGAGCAGATGAGGCTGGGTGCCGGCGAAAACGTGGTGATAATGGCACCGTCAGGCGGATTCAGCACAGAGAAGGATCTCAGATCCTTCGACAGCCCCGCGCCTGTATACTTGATGTATGACTCCTTCGCCGTCCATATGCGGAAGAACCTCCCTCGAAAGCCACCGCACCCCTTGCTCCCCGCATCCTCTGGCCCCGCGCCCTCGACCCGGAGCAGGTATGCGACCTCATCGTCCGCAAAGAACCGCGCTGCTATCTTCTCCATGCGCTCTTGCGTCATGTTGCCTCTGATTCCCATATCCTCGATATCGAGCCCCGCCTCAGCATCGTGGAATACGACAGCCCAGTAGCTGCCCGAATGTGATATGGAAAAAAACAGTCTGCCGCGGAGTGGCGGCTCCGCAAAGTAGGGTTTACCGTGCGGCCCGCGCGCGACCTTTAAGGCTTTTTCTCCTAAATCTGCACCTGCACCAGCAACCGCATTCTCGCAGTAATCGGCACAAGCGGCGCGAAAAAGGCCTTCAGCGCCGCCGCGTTCCTCCCGAATGTCGTGCAGATAGAGTTTCATATGCCAATATCATATCATAATTATAGGCCATTTTGATGTTCTTCCAACTAAAAGCTGGGAAAATAGGTTTGTCATAATTGTGTTTTATATTAATTTAATAAAAAGTTATATATTTACAATAATGATTTTCCTAGCTATAATACTATATACTGCCGCTTGGCGGTTACGTTCCACTTTCCGGAAGGGGGTGGCACTATGGAAATAAGCATTGTATTGAATGTTAATGTTCAAATGACAATCGTTATAACCATCGTGGTCGCCTTGCTGATAAACAGCAAGGACAGATAATCGAGTAGGAGGATGGCCATTAGTTGGCCACCCGTCCTCTCACACCACCGTACGTACCGTTCGGTATACGGCGGTTCGATAGCGTAGATGCACTGTCTCGTATTTCTTGGATATG
>JAISLZ010000076.1 GCA_031277015.1 Eubacteriales Family XIII. Incertae Sedis bacterium
ATGGACAGCGCGATCATGGATCCGACATCGGAGGATATGCGCGCCGCCGTATTCGCGACCGAGGCCCTGCTCGGCAAGGACGAATACTGCATGAACTATCTGACGGCCTTCCGTAGCGGCGACATCGGGCAGGCATGACCTTGACGAGGGTGCAGCCCTTGCCCACTCTCAAACCTATCTTAACGAATTTTATACTTATCTTTACCTGTCTCTAAGCTTACTTCGGTATGATAAATTTGTTATTTACTTTTTGGCCGTTTGGCGATGGCATCGGTTGCGGAGCTTCCACTTTGCCGATTTGCCTAAGCGGCGGATGCGTGGTTATCGAAAGGAGGATTGAATGAATAAGTACAAAACCCCCACATTGAAAAAAGTCATTATCGTTTTATTGGTCATCGGATTTGCGTTCATGGAATTTCCGGGAGTATTCTTCTTCAGAAATGTTGCGGAACCCTATATCTTTGGTATGCCTTTCACCTATGGATATACACTCTGCTGGTGGGCATTTATGTGCGTCGTGCTGTTTATCGCCTATAAAGCAAACTGGGGGGATAAAGCCGCGCCCAAGGGAAAAGATGAGAAAGGAGACAACAACAAATGAGTGGAAACAATACCGGAGCACTGTTGATAATAGCGGCATTTATGATTATTCCGCTCATTATGGGTGCAGTAGCAGGAAAGAAATCCATTCCTACAACGGAAGACTTCTTTGTCCAAGGTCGTGGGATGGGGTCGGTCGCGGTATTTTTCACCGTCGCCGCCACATGGTGGAGCGCGTTTGCTTTCATGGGCTCCAACGCGTACTTTTTCAAGAACGGCCCTCTGTACTGGACTGCGATCGCCTGGAACCTTCTGTTTGGTATCATGTATTTCGGCGTTGGCAAGAAGATATGGTATCTCGGAAAACTGAACAACTTCATCACCGCCAAGGACTTCTTCGTTCATCAATATGGATCGACAAAGCTAGGGAATCTCGTGGCGATCATCAGTCTGGTGTTCACCCTGCCCTATCTACAGATCCAGTTGACCGGCGGTGCCTATCTGATCGAAACCGCTTCCGGCGGCATCATCAATTTCAAGATAGCAGCGTTGCTTTTCTATGTCATCATCATCATTTATGTCTGGTCCGGGGGGCTTAGGGCAGTAGCGTGGACGGATATTTTTTACGGCATACTTCTCTTTTTCGGCATGGTCTTCGCCGGTTTTTACATCGCAAATCTTCTTGGAGGAACGACTGAGGTCTTCGCTGAGCTCAAGGAAGTAAAGCCGGAAAACCTCATCCTAGGCAACAACGCCATGGGCTGGCTTTCCATGTTCATCGTTACACCGATAGGCTCATTCATGGGGCCACAGCTGTGGACGAGGATGTACGCGGTCAAATCGGGACGGTTGTTCAACCTCATGCCCTTCCTGCTCGGCTTCGCGGCCATCGCATATATCGGCTCGATGCTCGTTGGGAACTCGGCTGTGCTACTTGAGCCGAACATCGAGAATCCGGACTATGTCCTTCCGGTCATTCTGTTCAAATACGCGCCCTTCGTGCTCGCCTCGGCGATCATCGCCTGTGGCGCGGCGGCTGCGATGTCAACAGCCAATTCCCAGATACATTCCATGTCTGCCGTTTGGACCGTCGACATCCATCAAAAATACATCAATAAGGACCTCTCCCAGAAGCAACTGGTATGGGTGGGCCGCTGGACTATACTCATCCTGTCCGCCATAGCCTATGTCATGTGCCTCCTCATCCCGGGCCTGCTCGTACAGATCGGATTAGTGGCACTCGCCGGCACAGCGCAGATATTCATACCCACCGCGGGAGCGCTGTTTTGGAAGAAATCAAATACGACGGGCGCTTTCGCCGGCATAGTCGCCGGTGTGGCAGCGCTCTGCTCTTTCACGTTTGTTCCGGCCACACTACCTGCGATATTCGCGGGCGGCGGCGGGCTCATCTCCCTTCTGGTCAATCTCGTCGTGTTTATCATGGTGTCGTCGTTGACAAAGCCTCGCCCCACGAGGCTGATCGAAAAGTTGCAGGAACAATACAAAGCGTTCTATGAAGGTAAAGACTTAGCTTGACTTTTTTAAGCGCGAGTAAAGGAATGATGATAATGAAAGAAAATGAAGTTATATCGGCCGAACGCATCAGGCAAGTGGCCGCCGAACTAAATGAACAGATGTTGGATTTCTGCGCGCGTTTGATCCGTGTCCCCTCTCTCCCGGGAGAGGAGGGCGCGGTGGCGAACATAGTGCAGGACGAGATGGTCTCGCTCGGTTACGATGAAGTATTCCGAGATGACTGGGGCAATGTGGTCGGCCTTGTCCACGGCACGGAAGACGGCCCGTCGATCATGTACAACGGGCATATGGATGTCGTCACGGAGGGCGCCGTCTCCGAGTGGACAGGGTATGACCCTTACGGTGCGGCGATCGACGAAGCCCTCGTATTGAACAGGGACGGTTCTCTTGAGGAACTTACTGAGGTCATGCACGGACGCGGCGCGTCGGATATGAAATGCGGCCTCGGCGCGCAGATATACACGGGTGCGGCGCTCGTACGCCTGAAACGCGAAGGCGTTTCGTGGAAAGGAAGCTTCATCCTCGCCGCTGTGGTTCTCGAGGAAAACGCGGAGATGATGGGAACGATCAAACTTACGGAAGAAACGTTTTCAAAACGGGGCATCAGGGTGGATGCGATGGTCAGCGCCGAGCCGAGCAGCCTCGACTTGAAGCTCGGACACCGCGGACGTCTGGAGCTGAAGATCACGGTATACGGCAAAAGCTGTCACGGCAGTTCGCCCTGGCTTGGCGTAAATGCTGTTGAAAAGGCGGCGCCGCTTATCACGGCCATCAGAACTCTGTTCGACGCGAAGACGACGGAGGATATCCATCTGGGCCGCCCCGGCATCACTCTCACGATTATAGACTGTGAACCTGCCGCTCTGTGCATAGTGCCGGACCGCTGTCATCTCACATATGACTGTCGCCTCATACCGGGAGAAACGGTCACAGGCGCTATTGCGGAGATACAGGCACTCATAGACGATATGCACGCGAAGGACCCCTGTTTCAACGCTGGGATCGCGATCAACAGTTCAGTGCGGCACGCTTACACCGGCCTGTACGAGGAGATAGAGAGCCAAAAGGAGGTATGGATCATTGACCGCGAGCACCCGTTTATCCGCGCCTGCGCGGCTGGGCTCACTGAGGTCGGTCAGGAAGTTCGCTACGGATACTGGGCGTTCAGCACCGATATACCGCAGCTCGGCAGCGTGATGAAAAAGCCTTGTGTAGGCTATTCTGGCGGCCAAGAATATTACATTCATAACGGAACGGAAAAGATCAGATTAGATTATCTGAAGATGTCTTTGGAGGGTAATATCGCAATTTTCTTGAAGGCATCTGAATTGCCGTTGGACAGCTTCCACGTCTGAAAAAACATTTAGGCGACGATACTGATGTACGCGCCACTCTATGAGATGTTTTCATCGAGCAGATGATGATTGAACTTATATCCAAAACCCCGAATGCTGAGAATGTATTTGGGGTTTTTCGGATTGGTTTCGATCTTTTTGCGTAATGTGCTCACATAGACCATGACGGTCTTGGCATCGCCATCCAGCATATTCGTATTCCAAACCAGTTCAAAGAGATGTTGCGCGCTGAAGATACGTTTGGGATTTTTCACCAAAAGACTCAATACTTCAAATTCTTTGGGCGTCAGATTGATGAGCTTGCCGTCGGAGACCACTTCATGCGTGAGCATGTTGATCGTAAGCCCAGGAAATTCGTATAGCTCCCGCTTCATATCTTCAGGCATAATATTTATCGCTTGCCTACGGCGCAAATGCGCCTTGATTCTGGCGATAAATTCTCCCCCTGAGAACGGTTTTGTCACATAGTCATCCCCCCCGACCGAAAGCGCTACGATCTTATCAATTTCTTCTCCTTTCCCGCTGAGGAAAAGGATGGGGGCATCGCTTATTTTACGGATCTCCAGACAGAGGTTTGTACCGTCGATGTCGGGCAACATGATATCGAGGATGATGATGTCGGGCGCTTTCTTTTTGACGGCCTCAAGCGCATCCTTGCCGCTAAAAACCTGGATCGGGATGTAGCCTTCCTTAGCTACATAAGAACGAATCAGATCGTTAATCGCCTTTTCGTCGTCAACAATCAGAACTTTTTCATCCGGCATATAATATACGTACCTTCATCTCATTTAGATAATGCTTTTGAAACGTCCACGTACCTATTGTATCATACTTGCCGTACATGCATTCGCGGGCTTGCACCGCCCCTGCGCCCGCAAACGGCGGCGGGCTCTAGATTATCTGCAACTCCTCATAATTGTCCGAATACAAGGGAACCCGGCAGACAAATGTGCTACCCCTGCCGATTTGGCTTGAAACGGTGAGCGTACCTTTGTGCGCCTCGATGATCTCCTTGCAGAGCGTAAGCCCCAAACCCGTACCCGTATAGCCGCCACCTTCATCCCTCTTGGTGAAAAAACGGTCGAATATGCGAGGAAGATCGTGTTCGGATATCCCCTTCCCCTGGTCGGAAACGGATATGACGAAGCGCTTTTTGCGGGGGTCCGTATCAAACACGACTGTAACGATCCCATCCGATTCGGAAAATTTTACCGCGTTCATGATGAGATTGGACAATACTTGCCCGATACGCTCTCTGTCGGCGATTATCGTCAGCCCATCATATTTAGGAGAATTCAGACGATTGATGAAGCGGAGCGTTTTACCGGCGACCTCGTTTGTGTGCGCGATCGTCATCCAGGCAGACAGCTCTCTCAGGTCACATAGCATGAAATTAAACGCAAACTGCCCTGACTCCATGCGGGATAGCCTGAATAGATCATCGACTAAGCGATTCAGCACTTGCGCTTTATCGTGAATGATCGATAGGACCGCATCCCGTTCCTCCGCACCTATCGTTCGATCATTGATGGCGTCAATATAGCCCATGATCGATGAAAGCGGCAGGCGCAACTCATGCGAAACATAAGAAAAGAGCCTGTCTCTGGACTGTTTCGCCGTAATCAGAGTTTCCTCCGCAGACTTCATCAGGCTGATGTCACGAATAATGCCTTCGACGGCTACGGGCCTGCCCCCCTCATAGATGACGGAATGATTCATCTCCGTCCAGAAGTGTGAGCCGTTGTTATGGATCATCCTGAATATGAGGCCACTATCCGCCCGTTCCGGAGGATCGCCCGCGTGCGGTTCAAAGACATTGCGAATACGCTCAAAATCCTCCGATGGCACGAGTTTCAGATAGAATTTCGGGTCCGCGTAGAAGTCGCGCGCCGTATATCCCGTGATGCTCTCCACCGAGGGCGTGACATAACTGAAGGAGGGAGACGGTTCAAGCGAATAGAAGAATATGATATCTGCCGCGTTTTCGGCGATGATTCTGAAATTCTTTTCGGAACGCGTGAGACGTTCGACGGACTTGTGCATATACATGATGATAATAGAGTAATTGAGCAGATTGCAAAACAAAATTTCACCGAAATAGACGAGCGTAGATAGCTCGTACTGCGCTTCAAGGATGGCGATCAACGCCTTTCCAAAGCCCCAGAATGAGAACAGGGCCATCGTGAGAAACTTTTCCGGAGCGCTCGCTCTCCAATATTTTATTACAATGCGACAGGCTACAACAGTACAAATTATTTCATAGATTGAGATAGGAGGAAATACAGAAAGCGCCTCAAATCTGTATATGAAACCGATCGTCAGCCAGATGATCAGATAGAACGCCAACCGCAACCAATATCCCGGGACCTCCAAACGGGCAAAGGCGTAGGCGCTGAAAAGAAGAAAGAGGATGTTCAGCAGATCGCAGATCTCGCGGGCGCCATGGACGGCATACATATCTGTATTCAAAAAAACGATGATACATAACAAACTGAGGGAGTAAGCGAGCCAGCTGAAGCTCCAATACCGGATGAATCGTTCCCTATGCTTTGAGAACAGGAAAAAATATGATGTTGTCATCCCTACAGAAAGGGTAACGAATACGGTAACGAGCAATGTCAAGGCCATCATGTCCCTCGGGTCAAACCGCGATGCGTCTCAAAATTATATACCACGAGTATGATATAATCAAATCGATGAAAGAGAATACTCTCATTCTATTGACGATCTTCGTTTTCACGTTCGTGCCGCTCATTCTTGCGGAGGTGGCGCGCAAACACTCTCTGCCAACATTGGAAGATTTTTTTATTCAAGGCCGCGGTATGCCGGTTACCATGGTTTTTTTTACGATCTATGCCACATGGGTGAGCTCTTTTGCTTTTCTTGGTTCCGCATCCCATTTTTTTACGCACGGACCCGTATATGCTACTTGCTTCGCGTGGAACGCTCTCTTTGCCGCGCTGATTTATTTTTTATCCGAACGTGTTTGGCACTACGGGCGGGAGCACGGTTATCTGTCACCCGTAGATTTCTTCGGTGACATCTACGGCTCAAAAGCTTTAAGTCTTATAGTCGCCATCGTGATGATCGTCTACACTCTGCCTTACTTGCAGATACAGCTATCCGTCGGCGCATATCTCATAGAACTCGCAACCGGAGGCGTGATCCCGTGGCGCGTGAGTGGCTTGCTTTTTTATCTGGTCATGATCATCTATCTGTGGGCTGGCGGATTGCGCGCCGTAGCAATGACGGATGTCTATTACGGCATACTCATCTTTGTGTCGATGATCTTTATCGGATTTTACCTCGCCCACATGGCCGGCGGAGTCAAATCCATATTTCGCTTTATTTCGGAAACATCTCCGAACAGTCTCGTCGTTGCCGGCGATGGAAAGGACGGCGTTATTCTTTGGATATCCATGTTCTTGATTACACCTCTGGGTGCAGTGATGGGGCCTTCCGTATGGTTGCGCTCCTATGCGGCGAAAGAGCGAAGAACTTTCCGGATTTTACCTTTGTTATTATGTCTTGCAACAATCGAATACATAGGTCCGATTCTTTCCGGAGCGGCAGGTAAAATACTCATGCCCCAAATTGAAAACACGGATATGCTCGTTCCGAACGTATTGCTGGAATACGCTTCACCCGTGCTTTGCGGTATCCTGTTTTGCGGCATCGCAGCCGCCACGCTTTCCACAGCAAATTCCCAGATTCACTCGTCGGCCGCGATCTACACGATCAGCATCCACCGCCGGTATATCCATCCTAAAGCTTCTGAAGCACATCTCGTCTCCGTGGCGAAATGGGCGGTTCTCGTCATCTCGGCCGGCGCTTACTTGACAATGATGCGTAGCACGAGCTATATCATAGACTTAGGCTCGCTCGGTCTCGGAGGCATGGCACAACTCATCGTCCCGACGGTGGGCGCGCTTATGTGGCCGCGTTCTCACCCTATCGCGGCCATCTGTGGCCTGCTCTGCGGCATTGCGCTCACCTCCGCAGCCCTCTTTATCCCAGGTGCAAACGCAAGCATCCTGGCTATGGTGGCGCTCTTTATCAACGCGGGGCTGTTTATCCTATTGAGCAGATCACTGACGCCCGACAGAAACGTATCAGCCCGCATAGCCTCATATCGCGCGTCTTATGAAAAAGCGTTGAGACACGTACCCTGACGCCATCACGTCACACGCTGATCCACGGTAGTATTACAGACACGGTCGAAAGGAATCTCATGGCGCAGAGGATATTGATAATTGAAGACGACGAGACCATCCGGCAGGAGTTGAAAGCCCTGCTAAAGCGGTACGGGTACGATGTCATCGTAACCGATGACTTTGGGGATGTGGTGGGGCTGGCGCTCGCCGAATCGCCTCATCTGATACTGCTTGATATAAACCTTCCTCAGTATGACGGCTTCCACATATGCCGGGAGCTACGCAGGAGTTCGAGCATTCCGATCATCATCGTGACGAGCAGAAGCGGTGAGGCGGATGAGCTCATGAGCCTGCACCTCGGTGCGGATCACTTCGTCACGAAGCCCTACAATACGGACATCCTGCTCGCCAGGATATCGACACTGCTCAGCCGGACTTACGACTCGGGCGCCATGCAGATAGTCCGGTTTGGCGGCCTGTCCCTCGACATCGGCAAGAGTGAGGTGGCCTACGAAGGCGCGCGCGTCGAATTGACGAAGAACGAGCTACGCATCCTTTCGCTTCTTATAGAACACCAGGGCAACATCGTCCCGCGCGAGGACATCATGGACGCGCTGTGGCAGACGGGAGATTTTATTGACGATAACACACTTACGGTCAATATCAACAGATTGCGCAGGAAGCTGGGGGAAATTGGCGCAGAGGATATCCTGAAGACCAAGCGCGGGCAAGGATATTCGCTATGAAGCTCTCTGATTTCCTACGCGAAAAGCTGCTTTTTATCGGGATTGTGTCCTTCTCGGCGTGCTTTACCGCCTTCCTGCTGTACTTCTCGCGAACGGGGGCTTATCTCGCAATATTCATCCCATGCCTGTTCATTGCCGCAACGCTGATTTCCATCATTCCGGAATATTACATAAAAAAGCGTTATTACGAGGAATTGTTGAGCATTCTGGAGCAGATGGACAAACGCCATCTGCTGGCGGAGGTAGTGGAGCAGCCCGGTTTCCTGGATGGCCGGATATGGGCATATGTCCTGAAGGCCGCAGGCAAGTCCATGAACGACGAGGTTGCGGGCTACAGGAACGCCTTCACGGAATACCGCGAATACATCGAACTGTGGGTACATGAAATTAAGACGCCCATAGCGGGCGCCAAGCTCATCGGCGAGAACAGGAACAACCGGGCGGCGCTTGAGGCGCTTGACCGGATCGAATCCTATGTGGACCAGGCGCTGTACTATGCGCGAAGCAACGCGGTCGAAAAAGACTACGCGATAAATCCGGCCCTTCTCTCGGACCTCGTAGGAGGCGCGCTGAAAAGCATGTCGAGGTTCCTCATATCGCACGATATCTCTATCCGAACGGAAAACCTGGACATCGAAGTGTTCACCGACGCGCAGTGGGTTTCCTTCATACTTAGGCAGCTCGCGGGCAATGCGGTTAAGTACGGCGGCACAGTACTGGAGTTTTACGGTGAGCAGCATATGAACAGCGTATCGCTGTTCATACGCGACAACGGCATCGGCATCCCGGAGAAGGATATCGGCAGGATTTTCCAAAAGGGATTCACGGGCGTCAACGGCCGGAAATATGGGTCATCCACCGGATTCGGCCTCTACCTCTGCAAAAAGCTGTGCGGGAAGCTCGGGCTCGGTATATCCGCATCTTCGCCGCCCGGTCGCGGCACGACTTTCGAGCTTTCGTTCCCCAAGAGCGGGCTGTGAACCGCCCCGCAGGCAGGCACGCGCTCCACCTCGCCAGTGCATATGCATGTCCCGCCTACCTTACAATAATGTAAGGCAGGCGTAATGTTCTTCTATGGCGCGGGCTCCGGCAAAGCAGCATAATTATTCTCGGATAGATTCCCGATAGGGGCATCTGGCCATGTGCGCACTCAGGTGCGCCGAACATAGGCATCAAAACACAAGGAGGGAATAATCATTATGTCAACCATTTTGCAAGCGGAGAATGTCGAGAAATACTACGGCAGCAGGAGCAACCTGACCAAGGCGCTGGACGGTATCAGCTTTGATGTGGAGGCCGGCGAGTTCGTCGGTATCATGGGAGCTTCAGGGAGCGGCAAGACCACACTGCTCAACTGCATCTCTACCATAGATACGGTGACCTCTGGCCGCATCATGATAGACGGCACGGACATCACATCCATGAGTTCCGACAAACTGTCAAAATTCCGACGCAATGAGCTCGGGTTCATATTCCAGGATTTCAACCTGCTGGACACGCTGACGGCATACGAGAACATCGCGCTCGCGCTGACCATCATGAAACGCCATCCGAGGGAGATCGAAGATCGGGTCAATGACGCCGCGGAGATACTCGGCATCAGCGAGGTACTGAGCAAATACCCCTACCAGATGTCTGGCGGCCAAAGACAGCGTGTCGCAAGCGCACGCGCTATAGTGACCGACCCATCGCTCGTCCTCGCCGACGAGCCTACCGGAGCGCTGGACTCCAAATCGGCCAGGGCTCTACTGGAAAGTCTTCAAAAATTAGTCAGAGAACAGGGTGCGACCATCCTCATAGTTACGCATGACGCATTTTCCGCAAGCTACTGCGACCGAATACTTTTCATCAGGGACGGGCAGATGTTCAATCAGCTCGTGCGCGGATCGGAAACGCGCAAACAATTTTTCGACAAGATCATTGAAGTAGTAAGCCTGCTAGGGGGTGACGTCCATGACATCTGCTAGCCTCGCATTCCGCAACGTCAGAAAGAGTCTGCGCGACTTCACTATATACTTCCTCACTCTCACATTCGGCGTATGCGTTTTTTACATATTCAACGCCCTGGAAAGCCAGGAGGCCATGATGAAGGTCTCAAGCAGCCAGGCGGCCATCTTCAAGGAGCTTTC
>JAISLZ010000100.1 GCA_031277015.1 Eubacteriales Family XIII. Incertae Sedis bacterium
CAGAAGGGAGCATCAAATGAACATGATACTAAAGACACGGCTGGCGAACAGGAGAGGGCGCGCGGGCTTCACGCTCGTCGAGGTCATCGTCGTACTCGTCATCCTCGCGATACTCGCAGCCATCGCCATACCCGCGCTGACGGGCTACATTGACAAGGCGGAGTGGACACGTGTGAAAAGTGAAGTCAAAGCTCAAATGACGGCTTATCAGACCATGATAATAGAACAAATGACGCGTGATGGTGAAATCAAAACATATAGTCAAGGAAATGCAGGCCCCAGAGATTATTTCAAACTGGTAGCTGATCACGAAAGCCTTGGTCTATACAGCCCAACAGGGCTGACCACATTTGGGGTTCAGGAACTCAGGCGGCTGACCGGGGAAGATTATGATCTCGCAAATGCGGAAATCATGGCACAGACCGATTTGTCAGGAGCTATAAAAAATTACCGCTATTATGATTACAACTATTTCAGTGAGGTGCCAACTGTATTGGAAATTATATATATACCGGATGTGAACGCTACGGATGAGATCACTAAAGCTTTTGTGAAATGGCATAAAGATAATATCCCGCAGATAACATTGACCAGCGGTTATAATCTTATTCGCTACAATAGGTCGGTTTCAGGCTATACAACTTGCGTGAAGATAAACTGATGTAGATGAGAGGATGCACGGCTGCGGTTTGTATCAATATTTTATACAAAAGCCGCTTTTATAAAGGTTGCTTTAAGGGATACGGGCTATGATAGGAATATAAGTTATTTCACTGTTGCCTGAAAGGAATTACAAATAAAATGGAAGTGAAAGAAACAAAAAATACAAGAATGCGAGTAATCGCAGTGGTATGTGTCGTGGCCATCATTGCGGGGGCTACCACGGCGGCATCGTTCGCCATTACGGGGCATGATCCCATCACGGTCGCTTCGAATCTAGTGCAAGGGCGGGCGCTGCTCGCGCCGGTGAAGGCTGAGATCAAGAAGTCGCTCGCCAAGGATGATGGCCAACTCATCCTGCGTGAAAACGGCGTCACTATTTATTCATACGACGGCGGCAAGACTTGGGGGCCAAGGGTGTCGTAACCGCGCTACTGACAAAACACAGATGGACGGTCCTTTCGTAGTACGCGAGGACCGTCCTTTTGCGCTAGCCACTTTGTGTTGCACGGATTCTGTTCCGCTGGATTTTCACCATCTATTGAGCATGCGGCCATCTATTGCATCTCACAGCTTGACGTAAAAGACTTTCCTATTTCGGAACGTGGCGAGATACCTCAGGCCGGCCGTTCGGATGAAATCCTCGCCCTCTTTCAAATACTGCCCCACGGCGTCTGCGGAATGAGCGTCTGAGCCCGTCGTGACGGTCTCCCCGCCGAGCTCTACATAACGTTTCAGGATGCGCAGGGTGGGCGTCGCGTGCCGGCCTTCCCATATCTGCCATGACCTAGTGTTCACCTCAAGACCCTTGCCCATCGAGACGATGAGGCGCAGAGCCTCGTCCGCCAAATCCCAAAAAACTTCATCTTCAGGTATTTCATCTATATAGCGGTCTATCACGTTGAAGTGGCCCAGGACATCAAAGTCATCAAATTCCCGAATGCAGTCTATCATCGCCATGTAGTAATCCCTGACAGCGGCGCGGGCGTCGCGAGTCTCGAGATAGGGCGGCGTATCGATCGCCAGTCCTCCCGCGGAATGGACGGAGCCGAGCACAAAATCGAAGCCGTATGAATCAATTGCTTCCGCTAGACGCCTGTTTGCGCGACCGGGCTGCATGCCCGCCTCTATGCCGCGTATGACCTTGATACTGTTGGCGTGTTTGGCAGCTACTGCTTTAAGGGCGTACGTGTATGAACTAATGTCGGGATCCTCATACCATGAAGTGTCCGAGTATTCAGGGTCGAAATGGTCAGTGACAGCTATCTCGTCCAGCCCGGCACGTATGGCCGCCTCCACTGCATCATCAATGCTGCCCGTGGCGTCCCCGGAAAAAACCGTATGTGTGTGATAATCGTACATATCTATATTGTATCATATCGCCTTTTGAACCCTCAGGCGATAGTGCGGCGTGCGTTCGGATTCAGTCGCGTATCCATTTTTTATTGTATAATTAAAACCACATATGACCCGGGCGGGCGCGGCCGTATGGTTTGTGCCCGGCATTTGAGCGAATACGGAGGAAAGGCATGGAAGGTAGCAAGCGCCTGGTTATTATCGACGGAAACAGCCTTATCAACAGGGCGTACTACGCGATACAGCGTCCGATGATCACGAAGGAGGGAGTCTACACTCAGGGTGTCTACGGGTTCATCACGATGCTCCGTAAGATAGTAAGCACATACGAGCCGGGATATATTGCGGTCGCATGGGATCGCAAGGCGCCTACGTTTCGCCATGAGGAATACGCGGAATACAAAGCCGGTCGCAGGAAGATGCCCATAGAGCTGGCGATGCAACTTCCTATAATGAAGGATGTGCTCGCGGCGATGAATATAGAGATGCTCGAGCTGGACGGGTTCGAGGCGGACGACATCATCGGCGCTGTCGCAAGGCGCGGCGAGGAGGAGGGGCTCGATCCATTCATCATAACGGGAGATCGCGACGAGCTTCAGCTCGCGTCGGATAGGACAAAGGTACTAATAACGAAGAAGGGTATATCCGAGTTCGAACTCTACGATGCGGACGCGATGATGGATAAATACGGTTTCACGCCCCGGCAGTTCATCGACTACAAGGGGCTCATGGGCGACTCGTCCGACAACATACCCGGCTTGCCGGGTGTAGGGGAGAAAACGGCGTCGAAACTCATCCTGGAATACGGTAGCGTAGAGAACCTTATCGCGAATGTCGACAGCGTTAAATCAGCAAAGTTAAGAGAGAATATCAAAGAAAACGCACAACTAGCGCTGATGAGCAAACGTCTCGCCACTATAGTTACGGATGTGCCGATAGAGATAGACTTTGAGCGCATGCGCGTGAGGGATCCGGATATGTCGTCCCTGGTGTCCCTATACCTAAGGCTCGAATTTAACAGTTTCCTTAATAAGCTGGGAGAGGGAGCAAGTTCGGGGCAGGCTTTGATGGTTCATGAGTCATGTGAAGGTGCGGATTCCGAGGAAGGGCGTCCCGCTCCGGTATTCTTTGACGCTGAGATAAGTTCCGTCATAATAACGGACGCCGATGGCATGAATGCGCTCGAGGCAGCGCTCATGGCCTCCTCCGAGGCCGGTTCCCCTATCGCGCTCAAGGTCCTCGGCAATGGAGATCATCGCGATGTCCCTGAGATATACGGCGTGAACGTGATGACAGAAGACGCGCATTTCTATGTGAATACCGAAAAAGACGCTTCGCTTCTACCCTCATTCTTCGAAATGTTCACATCCGTCCGTCCGGACGTGATAGGGCATGCATTGCAGGCCGATCTATATATGATATTTGCCGTGATGAAGTTTCTGGATATCAAAGTCGCTATAGACGATTCAGGCAAGACGTATGAGCCGTATATCTTTTTCGATTCGGCGATCGCGCAATATCTTCTCGATCCGTCAGCGGGTAGCTATTCCATCGGGCGGCTCACTCTCGAATATTTCGGCGTCCAGACGATGGACGTCGATGAGTTTTACAAATCCGTAGCTCAGCTTGATATGCTCGCGGACCGTGCCGGTACGTATGCCGAATACGGGCTTTCGTACTGCCGCGCCGTTCGCTCTCTCTATGCCGCCATCCTGCCCGCCCTGGCGGAGCAGAGTCTTGTAGAAGTTCTGACTGAGGCGGAGCTTCCGCTCATCGTTCCGCTAGCCGCGATGGAGGTTGAAGGCTTCGATTTTGACGAGGGCGCGCTGACGGATGTAGGTGACAGGATAAACAAGGGAGTAGAGCGGTTGACGGAGGAGATATACGGGATAACCGGGGA
>JAISLZ010000042.1 GCA_031277015.1 Eubacteriales Family XIII. Incertae Sedis bacterium
GCCGTCGAACACGCGCGCGTATATCACGACGCCGCGGTAGTTGTCGTAGTAAGAGTCGAATATGAGCGCCTTCAGCGGCGCGTCCGGGTCGCCGCCCGGCGCGGGCACGCGCCTTACGACATCCTCGAGCACGTCCTCTATGCCGACGCCCTCCTTCGCGGAGATGAGAGGCGCACCCCCGGCCTCTATGCCTATCATCTCCTCGATCTCCGTCTTCACTGCGTCCGGCTCGGCGCTCGCGAGGTCTATCTTGTTCAAGACTGGGAGTATCTCCAGGTCCTCGTTCATGGCGAGGTAGACGTTCGCAAGCGTCTGCGCCTCAACGCCCTGGGTGGCGTCCACGACGAGCACCGCGCCCTCGCAGGCCGCGAGGCTGCGGGAGACTTCATAGGTAAAATCGACGTGGCCTGGCGTGTCGATGAGGTTGAGTATGTACTCCTCGCCGTCCCTTGCCCTGTACAGCAGGCGTGTGGTCTGGAGCTTGATCGTGATGCCGCGCTCCCTCTCTATGTCCATGTTGTCGAGGAACTGCTCTTTCATCTCGCGATCCGTGACGAGCCCCGTGTATTCGATCAGCCTGTCGGCGAGCGTGGACTTGCCATGGTCAATATGCGCTATGATGGAAAAGTTCCGGATCCTGCTTCTATTTATATCTGTATTCTGTCTTGCCATATATAAAAGTCAGGATTGCAGCCGTTTGGCATATGCCGCCAACACACCGTTGATCATCGTTTGATATCTACCACCGTGTTTCTTGGCCTGCTCTTTGAAATACAATACCACATCGCGATCCAACATGATGTTGACGCGCTGTTTGGGCTTGGGCGAGAGATCTGACAGTTTCAGCTTGATATCGTTGGCGATAGCTGCGTCCAAGGCTTCGTCTATATCGCTCGGCGCATCGGTATAATTAACTTTGCCGCTCATAATATTGTTTGCCCTTTCTCCAGAATCCCGCACCGATGATGCGGATTCTAGTATTTCTTAAAGTAAAACGTACAGTTAAAACCCCACGTTCCACCCGACCGATACAGAAATAACACTGTTCGGTCGACGAATGAAGTTTGTCCGGCAAGATAATATGATCCGCATCATCAAATGCCTCTTTAGCTTCCGCGAATGAGACACCATGTTTGGCTACGTTATCGGCTTCCTTGCTATTATCCCATTCAAACCGCATGTTCATATTATACACATCCAAATACACATTGTCAAACTTCTTGCAATTCCGTGCGGCGTGTCATATAATTGTTCGGTACGAAAACACACGGGATATTTGCGAAAGTGGGGTGAACGAATGGCAAATATCAAATCGGCAAAGAAGCGCATCAAGGTCATTGAGAAAAAGACTCAGCGCAACAGAAGGGTTAAGGCCCATTTAAAGGAGATCATCAAGGGTTTTGACGCAGCTGTCGCGGAGAATCATGAACAGGAGGCACGCGATTATCTCGCACTGGCCGAGAAGAAGCTGTCGCAGGCCGGCGCCAAGGGGACTATACACAAGAATGCAGCGTCCCGCAAGATTTCGCGTCTCATAAAGAGTTTTGTGAAAGCCTTTGGCACGGATGCGCTGAAGCTCAAGGCCAACCCACCTGCTATACCTACGCCTGAGGAGAAGGCCGCCCGCAAGGCGGAGAAGGAAGCCGCAAAGGCGGCCGTCGATGCGAGGAAGAAGGGCCGCAGGAAGGAAATTGCTACGACCGTTGCGGAAGTGGAAGAAGCCGCCCCTGAGGAGCCCGTGGAAGACTCAATCAATACGGAAGAAGCCGCGCCCGAAGCTACAGAAGTAGATGCCGAAACGGCAGACAATGCTACGGAAGCATCATCGGAGCCCGAAGTCGATTCGGACGAAGCTGTGACCACAGGCGTGGAAGATTCGGAAGAAGCTGGCGATGAAGCAAAAGAGGAGTAGGCCATAGGGCTATCAGAAGCGCTACTCTACCTTATCTCATTTCTTTATCCATATCAAGAGAGAGCCGAACGTATTTCCGGCTCTTAGTTTTTGTATTTATCATTAAGACCATTGTTGAATGGGCGTCCCCTACTCTACCTTAACATCCATACCCGATGCAGGTGGGACCTCAAACCAGGTCTTGCCCTGTTTCAAGGGGAGCTGCGCCCCGCTTTCGTCGAACAGGGCCGGCGGCGTATTCTTGTCGGCCTTCCATTTGCATTTGTACACGAACCCATCGCGGAAAAGCATAGCCTCGCCCTCGCCGCCAAGGTCTGTGTCATAGGTAGGGTTACCGGCGGGGTCGAGCTTCGAAGCCTGAGTGTACTTGGCATACATCACGACCACATTGTCCGTCCAGACCTGCTCGTCCGTAGCTCCATCAAAGTGTTTCTCGTTCGCGGTATACCTGAGCCACACCTTCCTTTCCGCATCCCACTTCCACTTGGCCTCCGAATAGAAATCGAGCGAAACCGATTTGGCCGGCTCGCCGTCAAAACCATTTAAAGGCTGGACTGCCGAGCCGCTGGCCATAGAGGAGTTGCTGGTGGTTCCACTGTCCGTAACCGGCCCGGTATTCGATCCCGAAACCGCGCTTCCGCTCACGGCAGCTTGCGTTATGATCGGGACTATCGCATCGCCTGATATGGCGCCGTCCGTAGTTCGTTCAAATCCATAATAAAGGGGTTTTAACGTTTTTTTGAGCTTGATGTCATTCTTCTTGGCGGCCTTGTACGCGCCCTTCACATCCATGTATAGATTGTGAGGCGCCCGCTTGAAATCCACCCGGCGAAGCAGATCGCCAGATGGTCCGAACGTGACGCCCGCGCTCTTGAGACGCGCCCTGACCTCGCTGTTCATGCCCGAGAAGTAGAGCAGGCCGTTATACTGGGGCACGACCCACGCATCGGAGAGCCGGGCGCTCCTGACCGGGCCGACCGCGTCGGGTATGTTGCTCTGAAATATACAGTTGAACCTGCTCTCTCCTCCTTCGACACGGGTCTCATACACGACGTCCGCCGAATTGAGCCCCATCTGCGGCCATGCCGCCTGTGAATTTTCAATTTTGATCGACAGCGGACGCCTGTTGATATTCTTCGTGTCCTCTATAGGTAGCCCCGTATACGGAGAGACATAGATGACCGGAGGCGGCGCGGACGCGACTGCGGATTCCGTGGCTACGGGATCGTTCCCGGGCTTGATATCTTCTTTTTTCTTCGAGCATCCAGCGAACACCGCACATACGAGCGTGAGTACCAGAGCCATGGCCATCACCGTAGTTATGGTTCTTTGTGTACGCATATTGCCTCCCTTTGTCTGCAGCAAAACATATCTTTATCTAAACCCCGCAAGACTATACGCCGCTCTCACCCTGCGCAACCGCACGCGGGACATCACAATAAATTATACTATATTACATTTGGGCGGAACTTTAATTTTTCATGACTTATTTCGCTTAAGATCAAAATATGGATACGACCTTCGCCGCATAAACTGATATAATGATATTAAAATGAAATAGTGCGATGCGTGGTGGCTACCTGCCCGGTGGTAATAAGGAAGTAAAATAGAATTTAATTGCATTTCTTGGAGGAATTTTGTATGGAAAATGAAGCGCTTTTCAAACTGTCGTATGGACTGTATGTGACGGGGGTAAAAACAGAAAATGGCTTTGGGGGTTCGTGCGTGGATTCCATCGCCCAGATATCACACGGTGACCCGCCACGCGTAGCGTTTGGCAGCATGAACCAGAACTTTACTACCGAATCGATTCGTAAGTCGGGAGAGTTTACGCTGTCCGTACTCGGTCAGGACGTTGACCCATTAGTCATCGCCAACTTCGGATTTCAGAGCGCACGCGACCCTGCAGTCAGTAAGTGGAATAATGTGAATAATACGCTCATGGACGGTATACCCGTTCTGGATGGCGCTATAGCGCAAATAAAGCTCAGTGTCGAGGAAATCATTCTGTACGATACGCATACGCTGTTCCTGGCCGCAGTAAAGTCCGCGAAGTTTGGCGAAAGCGACGCGAAACCTCTGCTGTACTCGGAGTATCTGGCAGGCTGGAAGGACAAAGTGTTCGCGGCATTTGGGCAGTACAAGAAGGATCGAGCGGATCAAACCTGACTACCATGATCACACAGACATAACCCCTGTGCGTGTTCGCGTATATCAGTGTTTCCTTAACTCTTTGACATTCACAAACGTAACTGATATTATTTTTTTATATTATTTTTTTCCAATGTGTAATTATCTAATAGGAGGAGATGCCATGTCAGAAATTTTCAAGGGGATACCCAAGATCAAGTACGAGGGACCGGGCAGCAAAAATCCGCTGTCGTTCAAGTATTACGATGCGAACAAGACTATCGCGGGAAAGAAGATGAAGCATCATCTGAGATTTGCTATGGCATGGTGGCACAACCTGTCGGCGACTGGCACCGACATGTTCGGGCCCGGTACGGCCGACAAGAGTTTCGGAGCTGAGCCAGGGACTATGGAGCACTCTATCGCGAAGGTTGATGCGGGCTTCGAGTTCATGGACAAACTGGGCATTGATTTCTTCTGCTTCCACGACGTTGATCTCGTGCCCGAAGCGGACGACATAAACATCACGAACGAACGCATAGACGAAGTTGTGAAATACATTGCGAAGAAGCAGAAAACCTCACGTAAGAAACTGCTGTGGGGTACAGCCAACATGTTCGCCAACCCGCGCTTCATGAATGGCGCGGGCTCGTCGAACAGTCCTGACGTATATTGCTTCGCCGCGGCGCAGATCAAGAAGGCGCTCGACTCCACGATCAAGCTGGGCGGTGCGGGATATGTATTCTGGGGTGGACGTGAGGGCTATGAAACGCTACTGAATACGGACGTAAAATTCGAGCTCGACAATATCGCACGACTCATGAAGGCATCCGTGGATTACGCACGCGGCAAAGGATGGAACGGTACGTTCTACATCGAACCTAAGCCGAAAGAGCCTATGAAACACCAGTACGACTACGACGCGGCCACGGCCATCGGTTTCCTGCGGCAGTACGGGCTCGACAAGGACTTCAAGTTGAATATTGAGGCAAACCATGCCACACTTGCCGGCCACAGCTTTCAGCATGACCTGAGAATTTCCGCCATCAACGGTATGCTCGGCTCCGTGGACGCCAATCAGGGCGACCTGTTCCTCGGGTGGGATACGGACGAGTTCCCCTACGACGTCTATGAGACGACTATGGCTATGTATGAGATACTGAAAGCCGGTGGGTTCACCACTGGTGGACTGAACTTCGATGCGAAAAACAGACGGCCGAGCTATACATACGAGGATATGTTCCACGGATTCATCCTCGGAATGGACAGTTTTGCTCTCGGACTCATCAAGGCGAATGCCCTTATAAAGGACGGCCGCATAGACAAGTTCATCGGAGATAAGTACGCGGGGTACAGCAAGGGTATCGGTCGTAAAATAGTATCAGGCAAAGCCACACTCGAGGAACTGTCAGACCGCGCGCTGAAATTGGGCAAGCCGGAGCTTCCAGGTTCGGGCAGACAGGAATACCTCGAAAGCATCGTCAATCAGGTGTTCTTCGGATAGACTTGGAATCTGGGTCCATACGGCTCTCTATCACCCGGTAACACGAGAGATCAAAAGAAAGGTGTCTACTATGATCTTCAACTACTACATGCCTACGAGGTTCCTGTTCGGGCCGGGCGCGCTGGACAGGCTGCACAAGCAGAAGCTGCCTGGCAAGAAGGCGCTCGTCGTCGTTTCGTCCGGCAAGTCGATGAAAGATGGCGGTTATCTCGACAGGCTCACGGAGCAGCTCGAAAAAGCGGGGGCGGCATGGACCCTATTTGACAAGATACTCCCTAACCCTATCGTGGAGCACGTCAACGAGGGCGGGGACCTCGCGTCGCGGGAAGGCTGCGACTTCATCGTCGGGCTCGGCGGTGGCTCAACCATAGACTCCGCCAAAGCGATAGCGGTTAAAGCGGCCAACACCTCGCATGATTTCTGGGACTTCGTGCAAGGCAGCACGGGCGGCCGGCAGAAGCCGGAGAACGACCCCCTGCCGGTGGTCGCAGTTACCACTACTGCGGGCACGGGTACGGAGGCCGACCCCTGGGCGGTCATCACGAAGAATGCAACGAAGGAGAAGCTCGGCTATGGCTACGACAAGACCTTCCCGGCGCTGTCCATAGTAGACCCCGAATTGATGACGACGGTCCCCCCATCTCTAACCGCCTACCAGGGCTTCGATGCGCTCTTTCACAGCACCGAATGTTATATCAGCAAACTGGCGAACCCCATCAGCGACGTCCTCTGCCTTGACGCTATCGGCAATATCGGCAAATATCTGGAACGCGCGGTGAAGGATGGCGGAGACATGGAGGCGAGGGAGAAGGTCGCGCTCGCGAACACCGAGGCGGGATTCACCCAGTCCATCTCCGGGTGCATATCCGAGCACGCCATGGAGCACGCGCTCAGCGCCTACAGCCCGAAGCTCCCGCACGGCGCCGGGCTCATCGCTATCTCGCTCGCCTACTACGGTACGCTCATCGCCAAAGGCGCGCTCCCCTCGAAGTTCGTGGCCATGGCGAAGGTCCTCGGCGACGAAGGCGCGTCCGCGCCCGAAGATTTCCTGGCGGCCCTGAAGCGCCTGCAAGAAGCCTGCGGCGTAGACGCCATACGCCTGTCGGAATACGGCATCAAAGAGGGCGACATACCGGGTCTCGTGAAAAACGCCTACGACAACATGGGGGATATGTTCGGGCTCGACCCGGAGGAGATAACCCCGGAAGACACGAGGCGCATCTTTGAGAAATCGTTTGCATAGAACAAGGCGGTGCCATCATGAAATTCGCGTTTGCACACAACAACATCAACGTCCTCAACCTTGAGGAGAGCATCAGATTTTACGAGGACAACCTCGGGCTCAGTGTCGCTAGGCGCATAGAGCCGGAGGACGGCAGCTTCCGTATCGCGTTCCTGGAGAATGAAAAATCGGGGCATCAGCTCGAGCTGACGTGGCTGCGGGACAAGAAAGAGCCGTACAATCTCGGCGACAACGAGATCCACATCGCCTTCCGCGCAGACGACATCGACGAGGCGCACGCCTTCCACGAGAAGCAGGGCGTCATCATATACGAAAACACGGACATGGGCATCTACTTCATCGGCGACCCGGACGGCTACTGGGTGGAGATCATCCCGACCAAGTGAGCCAGCGCCTGATTTCGTTGGCTTTGATTACGTACGTCATTGTAGGATCCATACTACTCGTCAAACAGAAAAAGCGAACCCTCCTATGAACGTTGAAACTTCAAGGAGGGTTTTGGTGCCCAGACGCGGAATTGAACCACGGACACCGTGATTTTCAGTCACGTGCTCTACCAACTGAGCTATCTGGGCACGCGTATGCGCAATGAGTATTATATGCAAAATAACCCTGGTTGTAAAGCCGTTTTTTGAAGTTGATATTTTTACCGCGGCCCCGGGTCATCCGTAGTCGGCAGCGGGAGTGTATGATTATCCGCACTGCACCGGGAATCATCGGCGCCACACGAGCCGCTACAACAGTCGCATCCGGTAGCGCAGCCGCCCTTCTTCACCCTGCGCGCCATGCCTATGATGATGATGGCCACAATGATGGCGAGTACGGCCGCCACCGCAATAGTGCTACCATATTCGTGAAAAAATCCCATCCTACGCCCGCGCTGCCACTGCACTGGTCCCGATATCCAGCCCCTCATATTTGGACGGACGTACGAGCAGATAGACAAAACCGATGACCGCGAGTATCGCGACTACCGTACCTACACCGAACTGCCCGCCCTGCAAGAGCGATCCGATCTGGAACACGATGAGGGCCATCACATACGCGAATCCGCACTGATAGCCTATAGCCGTAAAGAACCATTTCGTGCTGTTCATCTCGCGCTTTATCGCGCCCATTGCCGCAAAGCACGGCGCGCACAGCAGGTTGAACACGAGGAAGGAGTACGCGGAAAGCATGGTGAACGCCGCCGCGAGGTTTGTCCACACCTCAGCTCCGTCTTCAGATACTTCGTCAAGCCCGCCGTAGAGGATACCGAACGTACCGACGACATTCTCCTTGGCGATCAGGCCCGTAATGGCGCCAACGGCCGCTTTCCAGTCGCCCCATCCGAGCGGTGAGAATATCCACGCGATGGCCGAGCCTATAATAGCGAGTATGCTGTTGTCCATATCCACAGCGCCGAAAGCTCCGTCCTGCCATCCGTAGCTCGACGTGAACCATACGAATATGGTCGCAAGCAGAATAATGGTACCTGCCCTCTTTATAAAAGACCAACCCCTCTCCCACATGCTACGCAGGATGGCGCCGATCGTGGGCATGTGATATGAAGGTAGCTCCATTACGAATGGTGCGGCCTTGCCCGCGAACATCTTCGTCTTTTTGAGTATGATACCGGACGTTATGATGGCGCCGATGCCGATGAAGTACGCGCTCGGAGCTACCCACCACGCGCCGCCGAACAGCGCGCCCGCGATGAGGGCTATGATAGGAAGCTTGGCTCCGCAGGGAATGAAGGTCGTAGTGATGACGGTCATGCGCCTATCGCGCTCGCTCTCTATGGTGCGCGAAGCCATGACGCCGGGGACGCCACAGCCCGTACCGATGAGGATCGGGATGAAGGACTTGCCCGACAGCCCGAAGCGGCGGAACACCCTGTCGAGGATGAACGCTATGCGCGCCATGTACCCGCAGTATTCGAGGAAGCCGAGGAATATGAACAGTATGAGCATCTGCGGCACGAAGCCGAGAACCGCCCCCACTCCGGCCACTATGCCGTTTATGATGAGGCTGTACAGCCAAGGCGCGACGCCGATCGCCTCGAGCGCGACGCCGAGTACCACGGGGACACCTGGTATCTCGAGCCCGAACAGGCTCCAGCCATCGCCGAATACGCCGTCGTTGGCCCAGTCCGTCGCGAGCGCCCCGACCGAAGTCACGGACACGAAATACACGCCGAACATGATGAGGGCGAATATCGGTAGCGCGAGCCACCGGTTCGTGACGACGCGGTCTATCTTGTCCGATGTTGAGAGCTCGCCCTTCCCTTTGACCTTGCCGCACTCGCCTATGATAGTTTCTATATAACTGTAACGTTCGGAGGTGATGATGCTCTCGCTGTCGTCCCCAAAGGAAGCCTCACACTCAACTATGTCCTTCTCTATATGAGAGAGCTTGCCTTCATCTACCTTTAATTTTTTAATAACATCGGCGTCGCGCTCGAACAGCTTGATGGCATACCAGCGTTGACGCTCATCAGGCATATCGTGCAGAAGCACCTCCTCAATATGTGCGAGCGTATGTTCCACGCCTCCGGAAAATGTGTGTTGAGGGACGGGAGGCGAGGATGAAGCCTGCTCCACCGCGAGGTCCGCTGCTTTTGCCAACCCCGTACCCTTCAGTGCAGAAACGGCGACGGCCGGACAGCCAAGTTTTTCGGAAAGTTTCTCGATATCAATTCTGTCACCTCGTTTTTTGACGATGTCCATCATATTGACGGCGATGACGACAGGTATACCGAGTTCCGTGAGCTGCGTGGTGAGGTAGAGGTTTCGTTCCAGATTGGTCCCGTCTATGATGTTGAGTATGGCGTCCGGCCTATCGCCTGTGAGATAATCGCGTGC